>JABMPR010000150.1 GCA_013202895.1 bacterium
GCTATCAAGGTGCCGCCGATATGGCTAAAAAATATTTTGAAGACAAGGGCATTGAAGTCGAACAATTTTTCCTGACCGGCGATCCTGTGCGAACTTTTGTTGAATTTGCAGGGGATAATCATTTTGTCATTATGGGCGCATCCACTTTGAATCCCCTAAAACAATTATTCTTTGGTAGTAAGCCAATCAAGACTCTCGAACAGTCCGATATCCCAATTTTAATCGTCCGTTAACGCACCAATTCCCTTGCGTATTTCCGCCGACATGATTTTCTGGATTCAGCGGAAACGCTGGCTCCTCATCGCCTTAGCTTTGGGTGCTATACTGTATTTTCTTGTTCCCAAGCCTGCAGACTTAGGTATAGAAGCCTACCATATCTTGATCATCCTGGCGATGACCCTCATCCTCATCTTAAAGGAACCAATACCACTTCCTGCTATTGCACTCCAGTTGATTTTCTGGCAGGTGATCATTGGAGGCAGCACACCAAATGAAGTCGGTAGTTATTTCATGAACGATGCTGTTTTCTTTATTATGGGTTCACTGATGCTGGCTGTAGCTATTGTTAGTCAGGGTCTCGACAAACGTCTGGCATTGGGGATCATTCGTCTGACAGGGAATAAAACCTGGCGGATCATTTCGGGGTTTACCCTGCTCTCAGCCATTATCTCGAGTTTCGTTGGCCCGCATATGGTAACAGCCATGCTGCTTCCAGTGGCTATTACACTTATTCGACTTAGTTCAAAGAACATAAAAGCTCATCCAGGATTGACTGCAGCACTGTTATTTGCCATAGCCTACGGAGCCACGGTTGGGTCAATCGGAACACCCAGTGGTGGCGGACGAAATGTGATCATGATGAATTATTGGGCTGAATTCGGGTCAGGAAGTCTGAGCTATTTGGAATGGATGAAAATGGTTTACCCCATGGTTCTGATCCAAATTCCTGTGACGATTCTGATAATAATTAAAACCTTTCCACCAGAAATGCAGGTCTTAGACACGGCTGTTCAACGATTGTCAGTTGAGGTGGCACGTTCAGGTAAAACTTCAGCAAAAGAGATATTCTCACTTGTCCTGTTTGCTGGTGTACTGCTGGGCTGGATCACTTTGAGCGAGGACTATGGTCTGGGCAGTATCGCTCTTATTGGTGTCTTCCTGTTCATTGCATTTGGACTGGTTACCTGGAAGGACATTAGCTCCAATGTAAACTGGGGTGTCATCTTGTTGTTTGGCGCGACCATTTCCATTGGTGTCCAAATGAAGAACACAGGTGGGGCTGCGTGGCTCGCAGGGCTTAGTGTTGATTTTTTACAGGGCTGGATTCCCAATATAAATGTGTTGAGAGCCGTCGTTTCAGTCGCCTTGAGCGGGATAATGTCAAATCTATTAAGCAGTTCTGCCACAGTGGCAGTAGCGGGACCGGTGGTGCTTAACCTGGGTGGTGATCCGATATTATTGGGTTTAGCCTCAGTTATTGCCTCAGCATTCGGTTATTTCACTGCAGTTGCAGCACCAGCCTGCACCATAATTTATTCCAGTGGTCTGGTGAAGGCACCTGATTTCCTGCGTGCCGGGTGGAAAATGGCCATCATGTCCATTATTTCACTGACGGTGATCGCACTATTCTGGTGGCCGCTTTTTCGATAATGATCACTTTGTTTTTCCTTATGATATATTCGCTATGCCATTTAGAGCGAGTCCACTTGAATGTGTTCTTCTGAGCTAACTTGCAAAGAAGCTCTTAATCCGCGCAAATCAAAAATTCCTCACTTCCTAAACTCCGTTCAGAAAGACATTAAAAAAAATCATCCTTGAGCTTATCTTTAGACCATGCAGAACTATGATGTGATTGTTCTTGGGGCGGGAATAAATGGCTGTGGAATTGCCGAAAAATTTGCCTCTGACGGAAAACATGTATTACTCCTGGATAAAAATGGGGTTGGGCAGGGAACTTCATCAAAATCCTCACGCTTGATTCATGGCGGATTGCGATATCTGGAAACGGGTCAATTGCATCTTGTACATGAATCGCTGCGTGATCGCAAACGCCTGGTTGAGAAATATCCTGAGCTGATCGAATACAAACGTTTCTTTCTGCCAATCTATAAAAGTAGTCCCAGACCTGGATGGATGATTCGGCTCGGTCTCTGGATGTATGATCTATTGTCAGGAACCCGTTCAGCCGGAAAATCACACAGGGAAGATATTGACGATTTCCATAAACGATTTCCGGCATTTGTGGAGCAAGAGCTCCGTTCTGTGCTGTCCTATGTAGACGCAAAAACCCATGACCGTGAACTCACACGGCGAGTTGCAGACGATTTCCAGAATTTGACCGGAAGTGTTATTGTCCATTGTGATGTACAAAATATCGCCTGGGATAGCACGGGCTTTATACTCTATTCCAGTGCAGGTAATTTCCGTGCACCTGTTCTGGTGAATGCCACGGGGCCCTGGATTGATGAGGTAAATGAGAAATATAGTTTTCCAGCAAATTTTCAGCTGCGGAAGGTCAGTGGAATCCATTTAATCTTTGATGGTCTGGTTGTTCCGGAGCTCATGTTTATGCAGACCCGGGAGCGGCGTGTCTTTTTTATTATCCCAGAACCAGAAAGTAATCAGACTCTCATTGGGACTACTGAGCGTGAGGAACATGAATCAATGGATCTCCTCAATGCCAAGGAAGCTGATATTCAATATCTTTTGGATCAGATCAATGCCTATCTCAAACCGGATCATCAATTTCAGCGGGAAGATGTACGTGATATCTATATCGGAGTACGTCCACTGGTTCGGAAAAAGGGAGCTATGTCTGACGTTAGTCGCGAATACAAGCTGGATCTCCATACCAAAGGAGATACAAAACTGCTACACATCTTTGGGGGCAAGTTGACAACGTATCTATCCCTGGCGGAAAAGGTGATCAAAGTGCTCAGGATCGGCTGATAAGAAACAAAGAAGCCACCGGGATCGATACTTCGACGAGCTCGGTGTGACGATTTCTTTATCGAGGCAGTGTTTTCCACTGGAATCCGACTATACAATACGGTTCTACCGAGACAACCTTGGGTAATCGTCAGGAGAAATATATATTTTCATCTGATTCATTTCGGTAATGGCAATTCTGCTAATTAAGCCCTACTTTTGTGCATGGCTTCAATGAAAGGACACATCCTGATTTCAATGCCCCATCTGACCGATCCCTACTTTGGTCGATCCCTGGTGTTTATTTGCGAGCATGATGAAAATGGAGCCATGGGCTTGATTATCAACAAGTCTTTTGAGGACGAGGCGGTAAAGCAGATATTTCCCACGCTCATTATTAATGATGACAGGATAAGTGAGATCATTTCTCCGATGTATTTTGGCGGTCCTGTTACCCTGGAAAGAGGTTTTCTGCTTCATAGTCCAGAGTACCTCACGGATGATACCATTCAGGTCAGCGATGATTTTTCGCTGACCTCAAATTCCAATATTATCGATGCGATTAAAACGGGTGAAGGACCACAGCAATATAAAATGATGTTGGGTTATGCGGGTTGGGGTGAAGGTCAGTTGGAACGTGAGATCGAGAATGGAGATTGGCTGTTTCAGGATGTGACTCCGGAATTTGTTTTTGAAGGCAATGAAGCCGAAAAATGGTTGTCGGCTACGCAAAGCTTTGGGATTGATATAGCCCCTGCCACTGGTGGGCTGGCATAAAAACGCACAAGCAATTATAATAATTCTACGTCATCCTGAGCCAACGGCGAAGGATCTTGGCCCGGAATCGTGATCAGACGAGACGGTGCTTATGGATCAAGATTCTTCAGTTCGTTTCACTGCTTCAGAATGACCCGTTCCGTTTCGTCATCGGAAGAAATAAATATTCGGATCAAGATTCTTCATTTCGCTGCGCTCATTCAGAATGACTCAACTTAAATAACCGCAGGCTCCATAAGTGTAATTTTGCCCGAATCTGCATCGATCTCTGATTTTATACCCAGGGGCATTGTGAATTTATTTTCGATGTGTCCAATCATTGAACCGTACCAGGCTGGAATACCTAATACTTTGATATGGTCATCCAAAACCTCTTCCAGGGTCAAAGAGCCATAACGTTTACTTGTATCACAGTCCTTGCACTTTCCAAAAACAAAGCCTGACAACTCCTGAAGTATGCCTGCAAGTTTGAGCTGGGTCAGCATACGGTCCACGCGATAGATATCTTCACCAACTTCCTCCAGGAAGAGAATGTTGTTCTTAAAATCAGGCAGATAGTCTGAACCGACCATGGCAGTTAGGACTGAAAGATTGCCTCCCAGCAGCTTCCCGCTGGCTTGACCTGGTGTTATTGTCAGGATACGATCTTTGGTTTGGGTTAGATTATCTCCGGTTTTCCGGGGGTTTTCCATGCTGAATATCTCAGCTTCAAATAACAGGCGTTTGACAAAATCCGTGGAATACTCATTCCAGGTTGAGACACCTACAGGACCATGAAAAGTCACCATCCCTGTTTTGGCGTTAATAGCCAACAGCAGACTGGTGATATCACTATAGCCCATGAGAATCTTGGGGTTTTTAGCGATTAATTTATAATCGAGGAGATCCAGGATTCGGTTACAACCCCAGCCTCCCCTTAAGGTGATGATAGCATTTACTTCGGGATCAGCGTACATAGCATTTACATCAGATGCGCGTGCCTGGTCGGTTCCTGCCAGATAGCCATAGCGGTCCAGAAGATGCTCCCCGGCTTTCATTTTGAGATCCAGGGCTGCCAGAGTTTCTCTAGCAATTGCCACATCATCATGATGAAAAGTAACTCCTGCAGGGTTTATCAGACCGACCGTATCCCCTGGCTTTAAGCGTGGTGGTTTGAGCGTTGATTTGGAGAAAAGTCCCGAGGCGCTTGCCATGGGGACC
>JABMPR010000151.1 GCA_013202895.1 bacterium
CGAGATCCTGCAGCCTGTTGCATATTTTGCCGATGTTACACCTGATGATATCATCACACAGGATGTGACAGTAACATTTAGTGTTGATATTTCCTCAGCTTACCATGCTCTGGCAGCTGGTGATACGCTCTATGACACACAGACTGGTTCCGATGGGATCGGTGATTGGAGTGAAGTCAACGGAGTAAATATCAATGGCATTCTGAGCCAGTGGTGGGATTGGGGTAATGACCTTACCTGTGTAGGAGAATGGGCTATGACTCTATCTGAGGGTACAACCTATACTTTCTCATATCTCTATACTGCAGGTCAGGCAAAAGCCCAACAGTGTAAGTATGGAATCAATTCGTTGGATAATGAAGCAGGTTTTGCCATGAATCGTGATTTCTTGATTGATGACGCTAGCCCAAGCTATGCTCTTGAGCTACACTGTTTTGGCGAGCAGAATACTGATGAGTCTCTGCCATTCCCAGTTGATTGTGCACCCGTATCCATTGCCGAATTACCTGGAATACCAACCGCTTATGCTCTCAGTCAGAACTATCCGAACCCCTTCAACCCGACAACCACCATCAACTTTGCTCTGCCTGAGGCAGGTAACGTTGTACTGAGTGTATACAATGCACTTGGTCAGGAAGTTCGGACCTTGAAGACAGATTATCTCAATGTTGGAAACTATTCCGTGACATGGGATGGTTTGGATAATGCCGGAAATATGATTCCCAGTGGTATTTATATCTATACCATGACTGCTGGTAAACATAATTTCAGCAAGAAAATGCTCATGCTCAAATAATCGTTTAATGCGATTAGAGTAATTATATACAGGGTGGAGAGTTCTCTCTCCACCCTGTTTTTTTGAGGAAAGCTACCACAGTGCCAATTATTCAATCAATTATGCAAAATTTAGTTTTCAAAGTTACAGCTACAACTTTTTGGACAAAATCAAGCATACTATTCTCACTATTTATTTTTCTAAGTATACAATCCTGTTGGATGTCACCAGAATTCCCGGAGGAAACCCCAATTATTAATGATACTCCTGACGATTTTTCAGGAAACTCAAGTAGCACCCAACTCGAAGAATTTACATTCGGAGAATTTATTACCTCCGTATACCTGGCACCAGCCGAGGAAAAACAAGCGTTGGTTGACTCTTTTATGCTATGGGCAGACAGCACGACGGGTATTCCTTATATTGAGGATTCAACCGCCTATTTTCTATACCTCAATGAATCAAATCCTGATGTTGCTGTGGCGGGTGATTTTTGCGGTTGGGATCCGTCGGGGCAGGGGTTTACCTTCCTATCAGGTACCAACCTTTATTATCGTGCCTATCAGTTTGAATCCGATGCAAGATTAGATTATAAATTTGTAGTAAATGGGAATTGGATTCTGGATCCCCTAAATTCCAGCACTTGTAGCGGGGGCTTTGGACCTAACTCAGAACTTTCTATGAGTGCCTATGTTCAGCCTGAGGAGATTCAAGAATACGACATACCACATGGGTCCATAACCTTTAGCAATTTTTCGGATACCACTCAGGGCCGTACACGTGCTGTGCGCATCTATACTCCACCTGGTTATTCAGAGGGTGAACTAAATTATCGAAGCATTTATTTTCATGATGGAAACGAATATATAAATCTGGGTTATGCCAGAAATGTTCTGGATTATCTCATCCAGCAGGAACTAATCCCACCAGTAATCGCTGTTTTTGTCGATCCTCTGAACCGAAATGAAGAGTATTCCTACGATATGCAATTCATGGAAATGTTCGTCAATGAATTGGTTCCCTGGGTGGATAGTCAATATCGCACCATGACGGATCCGGACAGCCGAGCCATAGCCGGTGTCAGTCTTGGTGGATTGACCTCGCTGCTCTTCACCCTCCACCATCCAGAAACTTTTGCAAACTGTGGAGCGTACTCATCAGCAATCTGGATTGGTGATTTGATTGTGCAGTATGAGGTGAGCGGAGTATTACCCGTAAAAATTTATATGGATGCCGGAACCTATGAGAGCTCGATCCTAAACAGCTCGGCCAGTTTAGTGGAAATCCTGGAAAATAACGGCTGGGATCATAAATGGTTGGTCTGGCATGAAGGCCACTCATGGGGTGCCTGGCGTGCCCATCTTGATGAATCGCTGACCTATTTCTGGCCCCTGGCTGCCACTGGGATCGATGACAGCTATTAGGCTAATAAATTAACGGAACACGAAACCTCGCATGCACCTTAGACCTGACCATAAATTTGAATTCCGTCGTGCAATGGTGTTTCTGGTGTTCCTATCAGCTATTATTAATCCTGCCTGGGCTGGGGACAAAACCACTTTACATCTGTGGCATCCCATGCCGGCTCCCAGTCGGGTCGTGCTAAATGAACTTGTTGCGCAATACGAATCTGAGCACCCCGAGATAGCCGTCCATCTCCTGTATAAGGAGAATGAGGAAGTCCGCATGGCTTATATGTCGGCAACGGCATTTACAGAGGGCGGACCAGATCTACTATATGGTCCAAGTGACTTTACGGGTGCCCTGGTGGAAATGGACATCGTCAAACCCCTTGAAAATCTGTTCTCCAAAGAAGAATTAGCCGCTTTTGATCCCAATGGTTTAACCTGGTATAATGGACATCTGTATCAAATTGGAGATGAATTGGGGAATCATCTGGCATTGGTGTATAATAAAAGATTATTTGCAGAAGTTGGGCTTTACAGACCTCCGAATACACTCCAGGAGCTTATCGAATTTGGGAAAATGCTTACTCTGGATAAAAACGGAGATGGGATTGTAGATCAATATGGGCTGGTCTGGAATTTCACCGAGCCCTTCTTTTTTATGCCATTTTACACCTCCTTTGGAGGTTGGGTGATGGATGAGGATCAGAACCCCACCCTTGATAATGACGCAGCCGTTAAAGCTTTCACATTTGTGAGAGATATGCGTGATGTCCACGGTATCATTCCAGCAGAGTGCGATTATGATATCGCCGATTCCAAATTCAACACAGGCGCGGCGGCCATGCTAATTAATGGTGCCTGGTCCTGGGCAAAATATATGGAATCCCCCTTCGTTGATTTTGGTTTGGCAGTTCTTCCCATTAATGAAGAAACTGGTTTATACCCAGCCCCCATGATTGCAACCAAGGGTTATTATCTTAACCCCTATCTTGATGGAGAGCGTCTGGATCAGGTTGTGGAGCTGCTGAAATTTCTTACTGGTGCAGAAGCCCAATTCAAATATGCCAGTCGTCTAGCCACCATCCCCACCCGCATTGAAGTTCGGAATCGCCCTGAAATTTTAGGGAATCCAATTATTCAAACATCCATAGAGCAGGTTCAGCATGGGAAGGCCATGCCCATTTCACCGCAGATGCGAGCTATTTGGGACGCCATGCGACCAGCATACCAGAATGTGCTGGGTGGGAGTATGAGCCCGGAAGAGGGAGCTGCAGACCAGCAAAGGATCGCCGAACAGAAAGTGGCCGAGTTGTTCGAAGGACAGGATGAGGATTCAGATGCTTTTAATGTGACCGTAATAATAGTCTATCTAGCTGGCGCCATCTTGATCATTTGGGCGCTTTACAAATTGGTCATTGCATTCATTTTGCCGCTCATGCATGGTGTTCCTGGTGTCCAGGTTAAGGAATCCCGATTTGGTGTTCTCATGGTGGTGCCGGCAGCCCTATTCATCTTTGGTGTGGTGGTCTATCCCTTTTTCTATAATCTGATCATTTCATTCTCCAATATGGGTTTGACTACCGTCAATAATTGGCGGATTATTGGTCTTTCTCAATATGGCAAGGTTTTCAGCGACTACCAGTTCTACCATTTCTTCGTCAAGACCATTATCTGGACCGGAGTAAATGTCAGTCTGCACGTGCTTTTTGGGTTGGCATTGGCGCTGTTATTAAATCGGCCCTTACCTGGCAAAGGTATTATCCGGGTGCTTCTAATCCTGCCATGGGCTGTACCGAGTTATATCACTGCCCTTACCTGGAGGGGGATGTTCAACATAGACTATGGCGCAGTAAATATCATTCTCAGAAATGTCTTTGGATTGGAGCCTATTGCCTGGCTGATTGACCCCACCAACGCATTTATCGCGACCATCATAACAAACGTATGGTTAGGCATTCCATTTATGATGATCATTGCTCTGGGCGGACTCCAATCGATTCCACAGGAACTGTATGAAGCAGCCTCCATTGATGGTGCCTCACCCTGGCAACAGTTCAAAAAAATTACGCTTCCTCTCTTAAAACCAGTTATGATTCCGGCTATTACTCTGGGGATAGTTTGGACCTTTAATAATATCAATGTTGTCTGGCTGGTTTCGAATGGTGGACAACCTGGAGATCAGACACATATCCTGGTGAGTTTTGTGTACCGGGCTGCCTTTAATCTTTATCGATATGGCTATGCCGCTGCTTTCAGTTTTATGATTTTTTTGATGCTGGCTTTCTTTTCCGTAAAATTTATGCAAAAGAGCAAAGCCACAGAGACGGTTTATTAAAAGTAGAAAGTAGGAAGTAGGAAAGGGATAATAGGATATTTAGATCAACAATGAGAAATGGGAAAGCAATAAACTAAAATATGAACCGCATAATTATAAAATCCCGAAACGGCACCAATAAAGCCTATTGCCGTTTTGTAAAATTTTCTATGAATATCCCTGAAGTTCAAAAAATGCCCTGCGCCCCCCGTGGTTTCAGAAAAAGCAAATACTTATGAAAAAAACAAGCCCACTTCAATACATCATGATTTACAGCTTATTACTGCTGGCTGTGGCCTGGTCCATTTACCCAATCTTGCGCGTGATCACAATTTCTATACGTCCCGGTGATAATCTGCTGAACGAAAGTCTATCAATTATTCCCGATGATTGGACATTCGAAAATTATATCAAAATATTCACGGATCACCCGCTTGGAGCCTGGATCTGGAACTCTATCCTGGTAACAGTAACTGTTGTAATTACTGGAGTAACGCTGGCATCAACAGCAGGTTATGCGCTCTCGAGATTCCGCTTTCCTGGACGTGAGGTCGGTCTTCTCAGTCTACTAGTCACCCAGATGTTCCCGGCGACCATGCTACTTTTGCCTCTGTTTATCATGCTTTCAAATCTGCATTTGATCAATACTTATCTGGGTCTGATTGTGATCTACTCTTCAACGGCTTTGCCTTTCTGCGTCTGGCAGATGAAGGGCTATTATGATACCATTCCTTACTCACTTGAAGAAGCGGCACGGATCGATGGAGCGAGTCGCTTTATGGCATTCTACAAAATTATTCTCCCACTGGCATCTCCAGCGCTGGTCATCACTGCGCTCTTTTCATTTATGTCAGCCTGGACAGAGTATATCGTCGCTGCTCAGGTCCTGTGGTATGAAGACATGTTTACATTGCCCATCGGCTTGAAATCCTTCCAGGCTAATATGACGACTGAGTGGGGCTTGTATGCCGCTGGTGCCATGATTGTCTCCATACCTGCCATCGCCCTGTTTCTCTTTTTAACTAAATATTTAATCGGCGGTTTAACCCTGGGTTCCGTCAAAGGTTAGAATTACACATTTTCAGGATATCTCATGAAAAAACTGCTTACCATTATTTCAATTCTGATCCTCTTACTCATTATACTTGCTTGTGACTCTTTATCATCTGAAAAACAGATGCTCCGATCTCAATGGTCACTGAAGTACGATCCAGACCGGATTGGACTTCGAGAGGGTTGGTTTGATGTTGATCATGATCGATCCGACTGGGAACTGACCCAGGTTCCTGGAGAGTGGGGGGATGGTGATTATGATGGCTTCGCCTGGTATGCAACTGAAATTACTGCATCTAAAATTGCAGCAGGCTATAATCTGGCTCTCGTCTTCGAATCAGTGGATGATAATGCTGTCATCTGGCTGGATGGCAGGCTATTCGGTAAGCAAATCGGATATGGGGAAAAGTTTTTCTTTGATCTTGGTGATAAGTTGGCTGATGATTTTCAGCATCAATTGGTCCTACGGATTGAAGATCTTGGGGGTCCAGGTGGTATAATTGGTTCAGTATATCTTCAGCCATTTTTGGAAGAAGTCGATTTGATAAGATCACAAGCCAGCAAACGAAAAGCGCCAGCTGCACCTGATTGGGTTCAGAATGCTGCTATTTATGAAGTTTTTGTTCGATCCCATAGTAAGGACAGATCTTTTAAAGCAGTGGAGCAGGATCTGGATCGAATCCAGGATCTGGGCATTGATTTAATCTGGCTGATGCCGATTTATCCAATCGGCATCAAGAATCACAAGTTTACCACGGGTTCGCCCTATGCGGTGAGAGATTACTATAAAGTAAATCCGCGTTTCGGAACTCCCAATGATTTTAAATCTCTCGTTGATGCAGTACATGAACGGGATATGCACATCATACTGGATATGGTTCTGAATCATACGGCCTGGGATAATCCGCTAATTGATGAACATCCCGAATGGTATACCAAAAATGAGGACGGTGAAATCGTTCCACCTAATGAAGGATGGTGGGATACCGCTGATTTAAACTATGACAATCCAGAGCTCCAGGCCTGGATGATTGATATGCTTATCTGGTGGCTCAAAGAGACTGATGTTGATGGTTTCTGTTTCGATGTCGCTGAGCTGGTACCTAAAGTGTTCTGGCAAGCTGCCAGATCAGCTTGTGAGCAGGAAGAATCAGATGTGTTTTTTCTGGCCGAGGGAGCTCAACCAGATTTACATCTGAACGGACACGATATGACTTATTCCTGGAACATCTGGGCTGGAATTACCCAATTGGCTGCAGGTCAGGCGGATCCATCTGAAATCAAACGTTCCTTTGAGATGGAAAAGTATCAATACCCCCGGGGGGCGTTGAGGATGCGATTTACTGAAAATCATGATAAAGAGCGCTCTCGATCACTGATCCAGGATTCGCAGCTTAATCTGACTGCCTGGGCCTTCACAGCGCTCATGCAAGGCAATCCCCTCATCTATGCTGGACAGGAAATCGGATCGGATACGAAGATAGATATCCACCTCGATGATTTGATTGACTGGTCCAAAGCGGATCGGAGATTGGAAAAATCAATGAGTGAGATATTAGCGATCAGAAGAAACTGGATCAAACCAGATTCGCCTTTTCAGATCTTTATAGCAGATGATGAAAAGCGGATTCTTGCATATAAACACGGATCGCTATTGAACTTTTTCAATTTTTCCACAGATACATTTAAGTTTTCTGCCGCCGGGATGGATTCGATACTGTACGGAGATTTGTCTCTAACTGGGGATGGCACTCTGGTATTAGGTCCTAAAAATTTTGGAGTAATACAATGAAAAAGCTAATTATTTTGAGCATTTTGTTACTAGCATCAACACTATTAATTGCTCAGGACAGTGTGGACGTCACTTTCTATTATTATCCCGCTGATAATCCCGCTAGCGTCCACATCCCCGGTGAATTCAATGGCTGGAATCCCAGCTCAGCAGCATCCCAGATGTCTTATATTGCAGAGGACAATAGTTGGTGGAAAGAGATTCGTCTCCGAGTTGGCGGACCAGACCCCTTACCAGCTGCCAATAGTGTCCCCGGTGCTTACCAGTATAAGTTCCATGATGGTGATTGGTTCCCAGATCCTCTGAATCCAAGACAGAATCCCAGTGATAACAACAACACATATCTTTATATAAATAATCCAACAATTCATTTACTACTGCCAAATTCAACACCGGCTTCGGGAGTGGTCAGATCAAGAACACCAATGATTACGGCTTACCTTTTTCCAGCTATTGGTTCTGAAATTGACACAGCTTCGATTGTGGTGACCATTGATGGCCTTAGTTATTCGAATATTGGTGCCAGCTATGATGACGAGGTTCATCAGCTGCGATATATAATTCCTGATCATTTGGCGGATGGTGTCCATGACCTGGAGATATCTGCATCCAGTGGTGGCAGCCCAAGCATGGATGCCACCAGTTTTACAGTTCAAGCGGATTTGGTTCAGCTTTTCACGCTTCCAGCCCAAACCTGGAAGGATGCCTGGCGTTTACAGGGTGCCATTTTTAACGCTGCAGGCGAATATGATTCGAGCATTTCCTCAGTCGATCTTATTCGTGGAGATTCAACCTGGTCAGTATCTGTTATTGACGGTCTGATCGATACGACTATTTCGCTTTTAACAAATGATAATGAATTTACGATTCAGGCACTAATTGGTGAGGAGATCCAAAGTTCAGCACCCCTGTTGATTGAGCAAAGGGTAAATCACAAACCCACTGCTCGGGTACACATTATTAATGCCGGCAGTGTTCTTATTTTTAATAGTGATGGGAGCGTTGATCCAGATGGGGGCGAAGTTGATCTTTTGTGGAAAGAGGATTCAAGAAACCCTGAGTCATTTGGTCTGGAGGGGTCCACCCAGTGGCAGGAAAATCTCCCGCCACCGACAACAGCGGGTGAATATTTTGTATCCCTGACTGTAACCGATATGGATGGTGATATGGATTCAACACAGGGCTATTTTTTCATTGAGGAGGATGACGGATCGTTAGATATAGGCTCGTATTCTGACAATCCACAATGGGTTAAAAACAGCCGGATATATCTCCTGTTTTTCAAAGCCTTTACACCTGAGGGAAGCATTGCAGCAGCTATTCCCAATCTGGATTATATCGCCGCAATGGGATTCAACACAATCTGGGTCCTGCCGGTTATGGAAATCCCTGGAGTGGTCGATAATCAGATCAACATTGGTTATTACATTGTAGATTTTATGCATGTAGAATCATCATATGGTAGCGACCAGGACTATAAAGATTTTGTGTCTGCGGCGCATGAAATGGGTTTGCATGTTATTCAGGATGTGACTCCAAATCATAGTGGAGATGTACACGCCTTCGCAGAAGAAGCTGCTCTTTATGGGGATTTCTCTCAATATTGGCACTATTATCAAACAGAATATATAGCCCACAACACCAATGGTTTAAATGATTGTTTTACACCTGAAGGAATTCACTATTACTGCGGTTTTAGCAGCGCCCTGCTTAGCTGGGATTGGCGGGATCTGGATGCACGTACCTATATGACAGAAGTTTACCAGTATTGGATGGAAGAATTTGGGATCGATGGCTACCGTTTTGATGTCTATTGGGGACCCCATCGAAAATTTGGGGAGGCCAATATGGGTGTACCTGTTCGGGAAGCCCTGAAACATATAAAACCTGATATCATGCTATTGGGTGAAGATGATGGGACTGGTCCTGGAACAGAACTTTTGTATGCCGATCAGGGCGGTGGATTGGATGTATCTTATGATTTTGCGACTTATTTCAACTCAATCCGAAATTTTGGATTTTCCGGAGGGGCTGTATCAAATCTACACTCCCAATTAGAGAATGGGGGATATTATCCAGGTGAGAATTCCTATTATTTGCGTTTTATGGAATCGCAGGATGAAGACCGCATCTCTTACAATTACGATTCTTTCGAGAAAACGATGCCCATGGCTTCAGTAATCCTTACTGCCCCTGGTATCCCCATGGTCTTAAACGGTCAGGAAGTGGGTTGGGGAAAAGATATGGGATCTCCCGGCGAACCGGATTTAAACGATCGTCGTCGGGGTATTATCGACTGGGAATTTGGTGGACGTGATTTATTAACTCCCCACTATCAGAGACTAGCTCAAATCCGGGCTCAATTTCCAGCTTTCTGGCAACATCGTAAAGATACGAATGGCGATGAGGAAGTGACTGGAGCTGATGAATCCGACTTTGACAGAGTTGAAACAGGTAATGCCATTGTTTATGCATTTTTACGCCCTTACATAAATTCTAATGGCCTTACAATCGTTAATTTTTCCAGCGATGCTCAGAGCGGAATTCTTAACCTGGCTGGTGAAAATCTAAAATTTGAAAACGAGTTTCAGCTTGACTCAACATACTGGATAAATAACCACTATCTTGGGGTGAATCAGCAGATTATGGGTTCTGAACTGCAAAGTTTCCCAATCTCTTTACCAGCCTATGGTTCAGCAATTTTCACCATATCCAATAATGAAGAATCAGTTGAAATACCAGAACTGCCCATGATAGCTGGGGTCAATTCTGGAGATGTTTATGTTCCCGATGAGTTGCAGTTGTTCCAGAATTTTCCAAATCCGTTTAATCCCATTACAAGGATCAGGTACGATCTTCCGTTAACGTCAGAAGTGACACTAAACATCTATAATGTGCAGGGCCGGAAGATATCAACATTGGTTTCCGGTACTCAAATGGGGGGAGCGCACGAGGTCGTTTGGGATGGACGTCATCCAGATGGTAGGCTGCTTAGCACGGGGGTTTACTTTGCCCATCTTCGCGCTGGACAGAATTCCAGGGTCATCAAGATGATCTTCCTGCGCTAGAGGAGCTCCTACTAGAGAAAGAGTAGCCTTTAATGGCAAAGAATATTCAAATGGGTCCATACCTGGCACTTCTCATTATTTCAATCTTAATGAATTGTTCCGTAGATTCTAAAGAGCCGCTACCTCACATGAAATTGAAACCCGGAAGTGAACGGGAGATTGCCTACACTGACAAACAGGATGCCTTCTGGGTTACCCGTTCAGGTGGCTACAATAGTTCACCTTGGCATGGTCTCACGGCTTCAAAACGGGCCTATTTCGAAGATCTATTTATTTATGCTGATGGTCATCTGCTGCCACGGGAGATGGCTGTGGTCGATGTGGATCCCGCCAGATTAATACGAGAATACCCTGATTTAGGGATTCGATCGACCTGGTCGTTGATTGACAATAAACGCACGCTCATGATTCAGCTTGAGGCAGAGAGCGCAACTGATTGGAAAATTCAACCGGCAATTCTTGGCGGCTCTGCGGCAGATGATTTTGAGATTAAATGTTCTGAACGTGAAATGAATATCCATATTAAACGTCTTGCCCATATGACCTCCAGCTATCCCTATCTTAAAATCTGGTTTTCACAACCCATGCAATGGCAGGATGCAGAATCACCCGATTTACAGCTCTATACGGCTTTTCTGACTCAACGTGCCGAATATTCAGCATCACATAGACTGGTGATCATGATCTCACTGCATGATAAGCCGGCTGATCTTGATATTCAGCCCAGCCACATCGAAAGTGCCCGCAGTGATCGCTATAACAGATTAAAATCCAGACTGCAGCGAACTCGATTCATAAGTAATAATGCAGAGCTGGATGCTGCTATTGCCTGGGCACATGCTTCCCTGGATGCCTTGATAATGAAGCAGATGGGCAAAGGGATTTATGCTGGATTACCCTGGTTTGATGATTATTGGGGTCGCGATACTTTTATTTCCTTTGCCGGCGGTGTATTAGTTAGTGGGGGATTTGAGGATGCACGAGAGATTCTGCTTTCCTTTGCTGATCTCCAGAATACCAAAGCCGATGATCCGAATTATGGCAGGATCCCGAATCGCGCACAACCTGAAGATATTATCTACAATACCACTGATGGAACCCCCTGGTTTGTGCGCTCAGTCTGGGACTATTTTCGTTATACAGGTGATCTTGATTTTTTGAGCGGGATGTGGCCAGGCATTCGCCTTGCTACAGAGGGTGCCCTGCTGAATTGGACGGACGAATCGGGATTGCTGCGACACGCTGATGCAGATACCTGGATGGATGCCAGAGGACCGGATGGTCCCTGGAGTCCCCGGGGGAATCGAGCGATAGATATACAATTCATCTGGCGCGATCAATTAGAGATTACTCGGAGACTGGCAAAACTCTATGGAGAAACAGAATTTGAGCAGGATCTGATAAAAATATTAGCTAAACTTGAGACTGGATTGAAGACATTCATCTCAGTAGATGGAAGCTATATGGTTGATCATTTGAATGCTGATAATTCTCAGGATCAACAAATCAGACCCAATATCTTTTTGGTACCAGCTTTGTTTCAAGAAACCTGTGATTGGTCCAGCTTTAAGACGCTGGCACCACAACTTGTTTCCCTGGAAGGCGTATTGTCTCTGAGTCAGGATGATTCCAATTTTCATCCCTACCACCATCTTGCCGGTCTTTATGTTCAGGATGCCGCCTATCACAATGGGATTATCTGGACCTGGAACTCTGCAGCCACCATCACTCCAGCTACGAATTTTCATCAGTATCAGTACGTTCAGGCAATCCATGATAAGTTGACTGATCAGATTATTAATCGAGGATCCATCGGGACCATTTCAGAACTGACCGATGCCTGGCCCAGGGATGGCGATACCCGATTATCTGGAACTTTTAGTCAGGCCTGGAGTCTGGCAGAATATCTACGCAGTTTTTACCAGGATATTCTGGGTGTTCAGCCGGATCTTTCAGAATCAAAGGTGCGGATAGCTCCCAGATTGTTGGCTGGAATGGAACAAATTAATTTTGCTGTTCCATTGGGTACTGATTCGTGGGACATAAATTATACAGATACAAAGTCAGGGCTTGATATTTCAATTGTTCGCACAAATAGTCAAAAAATTGATTTATTGTTTGAGGTGCTGCATGGGTCAAATCTTTCACGTCTAAATCTGAGTTGGCCAGGAACGCAAATTCATATTAGATTTGAGAAGCAAATGGGTCAGTGGAGTGTACCGGGAGATATTGAGGATTATCAAATGTCAACTGAAGCGATTGATATTCCTATGAACAGTCTCGCTTTTGTTGCCCTTGATACCAATAGAGTCGTTCCGGTATTGCTTGGTCCCAAACATCGATTATTGGATGCCGATGAGGTAGTCCAAAGTGAGGGCAGTGGAAAAACTTTACTGCGTGTCACTGATCCTGAGCATGATGACCGGGGTGATTCAGGCTCATATGTATATCCATCTAACCCACAATTTGGATCTGGAATTGCGGATATTATCTCCGCAGAAATCGGTGTATCTGACCAAAGTTATCATTTTGAGCTACAATTTAGCAATCTGGTGGATCCAGGTTGGCATCCGGAGTATGGATATCAATTGACATATACAGCAATTGGGATCAGCTACAATTCACAAACTGGCATCCGGGAATTAGGCAAAAACTCTAAAGCATTGTTTAAATCGGGATTCAGAGCGGACCAGATTCTTTACATTTGTGGTGGTCTTCTTCTGGTAGATGGTGATCATCATCCAGTCGCTGAATATATGCCCAGGAGCCCAAAAGGGGCTTTAGGCAGCTCTATAACAGAGAAGGTGAGATTTAGGATGCCAAAGGAGATTTTCGAGGGTGATCTGGCTGATGCACGCTTTCAAGTTGCCGTGGGCTGCCAGGATGATCATGGTGGAGCAGGTATTGGGGATTTTCGAGAAGTCGAATCCAATGTAAGTGAATGGACTGGTGGAGGTAAAATCAATGGCGAAGGATCCAATGTTTACGACTGGTTGCTCCCTTAAAATTGCTAAATACTTATTATTCTTATGCATATATTAATTATTTGGAACAATTCAGTCTTTAACCATATTAAGGAGCTATGAGAGCTAAGTGGAAATATATCACAGTTATTACCTTATTACTCATGGGAGTGATGCAAGTCTTACCATTTGCCCCAGCTCCTGAGGATTGCGAAGCTGAGTGTTGCAATAAACCTGTAAATTGTTGTCAGGCAGAGGTTAAGACTGGGTGTGATATGGTTATGACCTCATGCAACGTAAGCATGTTTATGCCTTTGATGTCGGCTCCGTTGGTAAAAGTAAATTCAGCGGTTCAGCTTGATATCTCCACCTTTTCAACAATGATCGCTACAGAAACTCCCAGTCATAAACAAGTAAATCTTAACAAGTTACTTACAATACAAGAAGCACCACCCCCTCAATATTTACCCCTTCTGATTTAGACATCTTCAATAATTAGGATTCGTTTTGGGCCAGAAGCCCAGACGTTTGTGAAAGAACATTAAGTTCCTTATTTGGAGATGATGAAGTGTATCAATTAAAAGTTAAATCAAGCTTGGAATGGCAGAATCGTATCAGTGTCGTGATTTACGTCCTGCTTAAATCGGAAGTATTTGCAGATAAATCTGAATCGGCGAAAACTTTAGCACGGTGGATAAGGCGCTTAGAGTCAATTCCAGGCAGGCTCCCCGCTCAAGTCGGTGAAGTAGCTACTCCCGTAGAGGTGGTTTTGGCTAATATTTCGCAACTCCAAACTCAGAAAACAATGCTGGTGGTCTTTCACAATCTGATGCTGAGGCAATTATGTCTACTCACTCTTTGCAGCAATCAGGGATCTAGCCGGGTGCGGTCAGGTAAATCAGCTCGAATTAATCAAGATCTCGAAATGGGGAATCATAAATAAATGCAAAATATAAAAATATTTGTCATGTTTATATTTACTGGACTGGCATTCACTCAGACGCCAATGGTGGAGCAATTGGATCTTGATGTTTTGATCAAGGAGGGGCTGGCAAATAATTCTCTCAGACAAGCTTATTATGAAGATATAGCTGTTGCTGAATCCAGAGTTTCCCAGTCGGGTGCTTTGCCAGATCCAATGTTATCGCTCAATTTGATGAATCTACCCTTTGAAAATTTTGGATTTGATCAGGAGCCCATGTCCGGGAAGCAAATTGCATTAAAACAGGGGATTCCTTTTCCGGGAAAACTTGACCTCAAAGAAAAGGTCGCTGAAGTGGGCATCGGGATTTCAAAAGATCAGTATACGGAGGCAAGCAATAACGTTGTTAGGAATATTTCTAAGACCTACTATAACCTTTTCTTTGTTGATGAAGCCATAGAAACCATAGAAAAGAACCGCCAATTAGTCACTGAGTTACTCAAAGTGGCTGAGCAGAAATATGGTGTTGGCAAGGGCTTACAACAAGACGTGTTGAAGGCACAGGTTGAGCTATCCTTGATGAGTGAGCGAATCATTTTGCTTAAGCAGACCCGGGAGCGTATGGAGACAAATTTAAATATGCTGCTGAATCGTCCAGTTGATCAGCCGTTTGGGCCTGTTAAAGAACCCGCAATTAGGAGCTTGTCTTTATCATTCGAACAACTCAAGGGAATTGGGGACGCGCATCGACCTCTTCTCAAGCTCTGGCAAAAGCGTATCGAACGTAGTGATCGTAAGATCGACCTGGCAAAAAGAAACCTCTTGCCTGATTTTGCTCTGAGCGCTGCCTATACCCAGAGAGTTGTCTTGGAGAGTGGTATGGGCGGGGCTGATTTTCTATCAATGGGTATTAGTCTTAATCTGCCTATCTATGCTCGATCGAAACAGAAGCAACAAATTAACGAAAAACGAATCGAACAGAAAAGTCTTCTGGAAAGACAGGAGAGTATTCGGCTACAAGTATACGGCGATATAAATAATACTCTAACCGAACTGAATGAGAATGTGGAGCTACTCGAGCTTTATCGAACAGGGATTGTCCCTCAGGCAGCCCAATCATTGGAATCCGCTCTGATAGGATATCAAACTGACAAGGTGGACTTCCTAACACTCATAAGTAGTCAAATGACCTTATTCAATCTTGAACTTGAATACGCACGACTAATAAGCACACATAACAAAAGTATAGCTGATCTGGAATTTTTCATTGGCACTTCATTGCCAGTGAATTGATCTGCATAACTACGAGGGGAGCACACCGTGTTTCGGAGAATAAAAATGAGATCAACAGTTACTTTAATCATAATAATATTGACCATAGGCATGACAACATTATTGCTTAGTTGTGGATCAGGTAATTCAGATGGTAAGCATGAGCATGCAGAGGATTCTGAACTCTACACCTGTGGAATGCACCCGGAGGTTATCTTGGAGGGACCAGGTCAGTGCCCGATTTGTGGGATGAATTTAACACCCCTTAAGCAGAGTGCTGTCTCAGCCATTGAAACTGTTGGAAAGCCAGACAGTGAGCGGAAGATCCTCTACTGGCAGGCACCTATGAATCCAACTGAAATATATGACAATCCCGGCAAGTCAAACATGGGGATGGATCTGGTGCCTGTATATGATGATCAGGCGAGTTCCGGTAGCCAGATCTCAATTGACCCTGTCACCGTTCAAAATATGGGGGTTCGCACTGCCACCGTAAAAAGACAGGATTTTAGTAGAGATATACGTGCCCTGGGCAAAGTGGATTACAACGAAGAAAATATTTACGAGGTTTCCTCAAAGATCTCAGGATGGATTGAAAAGCTTTACGTCGATTATACTGGAAAACCAGTTCGGAAAGGGCAGGCTTTACTTGAGCTTTATTCTCCTGATCTGGTTACAACACAGCAGGAGTATTTGTTGGCATTAAAGAATAAAGAATTGATCAGCAACTCCAGTTTTCCCAGTATTCGTGAAGGGGCTGAATCCTTGCTGGCTTCAACCCGCCAAAGACTCACATACTGGGATATACCCGAGTCTGAAATCAGAAGGCTCGAGGAGGAAGGTCAGGTAAGTAAAACCATCACATTTGAATCTCCTGCCGATGGGGTTGTCATTCACAAGAACGCAGTGGAGGGCAAGCATATCAAAGAAGGAAGCTCCCTCTATCGAATTGCCGACCTATCAACGATCTGGGTCTTTGCCAGTCTCTATGACAACGAAGTCCCCTGGGTCACAGTTGGTCAAACTGCAGAGATGGAACTTTCTTATGCCCCGGGGAAGGTGCTTAAAGGTAAAGTAGCCTATATTTATCCTTACTTGAACGAAAAAGCACGTAACGTTAAGGTACGCCTGGAGTTTCCTAATCCCGATCTAATACTAAAACCTGGGATGTATACTAATGTAAGCATTAAAACTCAATCAATTCCGGATGCCATAGTCATCCCCTCTGAAGCTGTTATCAGATCTGGCGAGAGGATTATAGCGTTTATTGCAAAGGGTGATGGTCGTTTTGAACCACGTCAAATTCGGGTTGGACAAGAAGGTGACAGTGGGGAGGTCTTGGTTCTTGCTGGTCTCTTCGAGGGCGAGAAAATAGTCACTTCAGCTCAATTCCTGCTTGATAGTGAAAGTCGTCTACAAGAGGCTATCCAGAAAATGTTGAGCGAGAAAAAATCCCTAAATTCTAACAGTGGGGACAATGTTACCAAGATGCAAGATGCACAAATGGAAACAAGCCAATAGGCTGATGATCATGCAGCAAGTGATTATAAAACTTCAGATTCTGAAATGAGCCATTCCATTGATCCGTTTAGGGTCGAATCAGAATTGTAATTTGAATCTGAAACGCTCTGGGCGAGAAAATTAGAGAATTATTATGTTAGAAAAAATCATAGAAGCTTCAGTAAATAACCGATTCCTGGTAATAATTTTTACAGCTTTGCTGGCTATTGCAGGTATCTATGCTTTATTAGATACTCCAATCGATGCCATCCCGGATCTCAGTGATGTTCAAGTCATCATATTCACAGAATTTCCAGGACAGGCTCCTCAGGTGGTTGAGGATCAAGTAACTTATCCACTTACAACGGCCATGTTGGCTGTTCCATACGCAAAAGTTGTCCGAGGTTACTCGTTTTTCGGACTGTCCTTTGTCTACATCATTTTCGAAGATAATACCGATCTGTATTGGGCTAGAAGTCGTGTTCTGGAATATCTGAATTATGTTTCCAGCCGTCTTCCTCAGGGTGTCACACCAACCCTTGGACCAGATGCAACCGGAGTTGGATGGGTTTACGAGTATGTTCTGGACGGTGGCGATGAATACGACCTACAACAATTACGATCCATCCAGGACTGGTATCTACGCTACGAACTAACTGGAGTCCCCGGTGTTGCTGAGGTTGCCAGCATTGGTGGATATGTAAAGCAGTATCAAGTCGAAATCGATCCCAATAAACTCCTGGCATATAATATTCCCATCCAGAAGGTCAAGATGGCCATCAAGCGTAGCAATAATGATGTGGGTGGCAAACTCATTGAGATGGGTGAAACCGAATTCATGGTGCGTGGTCTCGGATACATAAAAAGTATAGCTGATATAGAGATGATATCTCTAGGAGTGGATTCAAATGGGACTCCCATTCTTATCAAACAGGTTGCCAATGTGAACATCGGACCAGAGTTGCGTCGTGGTATTGCAGACTGGAATGGTGAAGGAGAAACAGTTGGCGGCGTGATCGTCATGCGTTCTGGCGAGAATGCACTTAAAACCATAGAGTTGGTGAAGGAAAAACTGGAAGAGCTTAAAAAAGGACTGCCTGAGGGTGTGACTATTAAATCGGCTTATGATCGCTCAGGTCTGATCATTCGAGCCATTGATAATCTGGGATTAAAGCTGCTGGAAGAATTGACAGTGGTAGCGCTGGTCTGCATTCTTTTCTTATTGCATTTCCGCAGTGCTTTTGTAGCCCTATTTACACTCCCAATGGGCATCCTGATCTCATTTCTGATCATGTATTTTCAGGGTATAAATGCAAACATAATGTCTTTAGGTGGAATCGCAATAGCCATTGGTGCCATGGTTGATGCCGCCATAGTAATGATCGAGAATGCGCACAAGCATATTGAACGGGATAAGGGCAAGAAAGATCACTGGCAAATCATCATCGATTCATCCAAGGAAGTGGGACCAGCCTTATTCTACTCTTTGTTGATAATAACTATTTCCTTTCTCCCTGTATTCACGTTGGAAGCCCAGGAAGGTCGCTTATTCAAACCGCTGGCCTTCACAAAAACTTATGCCATGGGTGCCTCAGCTTTTTTGGCCATTACCATCGTTCCAATCCTCATGGGCTACTTTGTACGAGGAAAAATTTTGCCTGAGGAAAAGAATCCGCTCAGTCGCATACTGATGAAGATTTATCGTCCAGTTATTCATGCCGTGCTGCGTTTCAAGTGGGCGACCATTGTGATCGCTATTGTGATCATGGCGGTGACGGTGATTCCTCTGGGCAAGATAGGCTCCGAATTCATGCCACCCCTGAATGAGGGAGACTTGCTTTACATGCCCACCACTGATCCTGGTATTAGTATTACCAAGGCCAAGGAGCTATTACAGCAGACGGATCGAATTATCAAGAGTTTCCCTGAAGTTCACCATGTATTTGGCAAGATAGGTCGCGCTGAGACTGCCACAGATCCGGCACCTCTATCCATGATTGAAACAACTATTATGTTGAATCCCATGGATACATGGCGACCAGGATTGACTCTCGAAAAACTCATTATGGAATTAGACGCCGCCATTCAATTCCCGGGGTTGACTAACGCCTGGACCATGCCTATTAAAACTCGAATTGATATGCTCGCAACGGGTATCAAAACACCTGTTGGGATAAAACTTATGGGTCCCGATCTTGAGGTATTATCAAATCTAGGACAAGAGATCGCCGGTATGATCAAGGATGTTAAAGGGACTTTAAGTGTCTTTCCTGATAAGACGATCGGGGGAAATTTCCTTGATTTCGATATTAAACGGGATGAGATCGCTCGTTATGGTCTCACTGTTGGGGATGTTCAGGATGTCATCATGACCGCCATTGGTGGAATGAATGTCTCATATACAGTTGAAGGTCTCGAGCGCTATCCCATCAACGTTAGATATAGTCGTGAATTGAGAGATAATATAGGTGCCTTAAAAAGAGTTTTGGTGCCCACTCCTACTGGAGCCCAGATCCCGCTTGAATATGTAACTGACATCAAGATCGTAAAAGGACCACCCGTAATAAAAAGTGAGAATTCGAGACAAACTGCCTGGCTTTATGTGGATATCCGTGGCATCGATGTAGGTACTTATGTCCAGAATGCAAAAAAGGTCGTTGAGGCGCATATTACATTCCCTGAAGGGTATAGCCTCGTTTGGTCTGGCCAGTATGAGTACATGGAGCGGGCGGCAAAACGCTTAAAGATAGTCATTCCCATCACTTTGCTCATCATCTTTCTGTTGCTCTATTTAAATTTCAAGAACTTTACTGAAAGTGTAATTGTAATGATTTCGCTCCCTTTCGCACTCGTTGGGGGGATCTGGTTCATGTACTTCTTAGGTTATAATTTTAGTGTTGCCGTAGGGGTTGGTTTTATTGCGCTGGCTGGGCTTGCGGCTGAAACGGGTGTCGTGATGCTGGTCTATCTCGATAACGTATTCTTCGACAAAGTTAAAAGCGGCAAGATGAGAAGTCTGTCAGATCTTTATGATACAGTTATCGTGGGTGCCGTTGAGCGTGTTAGACCTAAGCTGATGACAGTTACAACAACCATGGTTGGATTGATACCAATCCTATACGGAACGGAAGCCGGGTCCCAGACAATGAAGCGCATTGCTGCCCCTATGGTAGGCGGCATGGTTTCTTCGACAGTCCTGACTTTAGTAGTCATCCCCGCCATCTACTATCTATGGAAATCACATGAGGTCAATCGTCTCATAGCACAGTTTAAAATTGACGTATCTGAAGATCAAGTTCAGGTAGCAGAAATAATCTCTGAATCGGAACAAGCGATTGGAACCTCAGATCAGGATGCTGATCCAGATTCAGGCGAGATTGAGGAATCCAATGGAGATGAAAAGTAAATGGCGGAATTAAAAAGATTTATCAGGGGGATAAAGCGGGCGAAGTCAGCAAGCCAAACACAAGATTTGAAACCATTCAAATAAACAGAAAAAAATGAGAGGAAAGAAAATGAAAACAACAATCACAATAATAACACTCAGTGTTGGATTGCTTTTGGGATGTCAGCATGACCACTCCAAACACCACAAAGCCGGGGCTGAGATTTCGCATGAGAAGCGTGCGGAGATGGAGCATAAAATGGAGGGAATGATGAAACACGATATGGAGCATGATAGTTCTAGCGTTGAAAAGAGTGGAAATATTGCCTACTACACTTGCCCTATGGAGTCACATAAGCATATCCATAGCGATGAACCAGGCTCATGTTCAGAATGTGGTATGAGTCTCGCTGCAGCTACGGAAGTCAACTCAGATGAAGCAGATTATTTTGGGTGCCCCATGCCAACACATAGCCATGTTAGAGTTGATGAAGCCGGCAAGTGTCCTGAGTGTGGTATGGACTTAAAACCGTACAAGCTTACAAAACCATAGACTACCCTGAGCTAAGCTGGATCATTGGTTGAACAAAAACAAAGTTAAGGCGATTGGTTTACTCGTAATCGATTAGATTGTTGTTGAGGTCTTATCCGAGCAGAAGCTGGAAATGTTATGCAAATCAGGACTGATTAGCTAAGGAAGAGCTGCATGAATTCAAATGATCTTACGGATCACATGCGAAAATAAACTTGCATTAAGCGGTTGCGGCACGGCTCTTGCCGAGAAATGATCTAACTAGTGCAGTCTTTTGGCAGGTGAATCGTACGAGCCTGTAACGAGGGAGAAGAAACAGATCTATGGCTTTTTAAACGGAAGTTGAAATGGAGTTATGCCATTAAGTCTATTTCGCCTGCGATGCTCAAAACAATGAGAACAAAATTATTAAAAGAACACAAATAATAAAAAAGGAAAAAGTACTAATGCAGAAAAGCTTATCAACTTTGAGAGCAGTAAGGCTGCTGGTAATAATTGGAATTACAACAAGTATGTCTTTTGCTCAAAATGATGGTCATAACGATCATGGTGGGCGACATCACGGTGAGGATTGGCCCGATGGACTGGAAGTTATGGATGTAGCCGGTACCGCTATCATAGACTCATCGACCTGGAATCCCCACTATTTTCTGGATACAAACGCTAATGGTGAGGCCGACTACCAATTAGGTTTTGGACCCTGGTGGTACACACCTGATTCAGGCGCTGAGAGACCAACCGCTGGTGAGAATATTACTATCATAGGCGGTTTGATTGAGAACGACGTTCTGCCGATCCTGGTAGTCTATCAAATTAACGACTTATTCTGGCGAGACTCCACAGGAGCTCCACCCTGGTCTGGTGATTGGGTCCATCATGGAGCCAATGATTCGACTCATGTGTACTGCCCGACGGATAGCATGTCATATCTGGGTTTTCCTCCTCACAGTATGATGGGTATGGGCTTTCCCGATTCTCTTTACTGCCAATTTGAGGCATTCGATCCTGATTCAATGCCCGGTCTGCCTGACTCAACTCACTTCGCCGGTTTTCTGTGTGCTTTTATCAATCCGGAGGGAGATCATATGGGGGGCGGCATGGGACAGGGTGGAATGATGAATTTCAGCCAGCCCGTGGGCATGCAATTCCATTATGAAGAAGCAGCACTTACTCAGGCTGGGCTATCTGAAGAATCAATCACAGTTTGGTACATGAACGCTGCTGAACAATGGATGGTAGAAAGCGCAGCTCAACTGAATCAGGAGTCAAATATAATCACAATCTCAATTGAAGATATTGCACCATATTATTATCTGAGTGCTGAATCAATTGTAAGCAATGATTCAAAATCGAACTGGACACTACCAAACACACTTGAGCTGATATCTGCTTTTCCAAATCCATTTAATCCATCAATTAGCATTGATTTTACTCTTGGACAAATGAGCAATGTAATGTTCAATGTGTATAACTTAAAGGGACAACGGGTATATCAGGAGAGCATCAGGTCCTTGACTGATGGCAATCATACTTTAACATGGGACCCTGCTCTAGACAGCCGAAATAATCTGGGTGCAGGGGTCTACATAGTAGAGCTTTTGTCTGGACAAACTGCCCGAATTCAAAAAGTGACCTACTTGAAATGATGGATTCAACATTTCCTGATAAAGCGGCAGCTTATTATTAAGAG
>JABMPR010000152.1 GCA_013202895.1 bacterium
CGTTCCAGTTACCTTGAAATCAATATCACCGTAGTGATCTTCATCTCCAAGAATATCGGAAAGAACTGAGAAACGTTTGCCATCGCTGATGAGCCCCATCGCAATACCGGCCACAGTTTTATTAATTTTTACACCGGCGTCCATAAGCGCTAAAGAACCACCACAGACACTTGCCATTGATGATGATCCATTGGATTCCAGAATTTCTGAAACCAAACGTACAGTATATGGAAAATCCTCTTTGTTTGGTAAAAATGGTCTTAAGCTGCGCTCCGCCAGATTACCGTGTCCAATTTCTCGACGGCTTGTAAATCCAATTCGACCCGTCTCACCCACACAATAGGGTGGAAAATTGTAATGCAGGTAAAAGGATTTTTTATAATCCTGATCCACATTATCAATAATCTGTTCATCCAGTTTAGTTCCCAGTGTAGTGACAACAAGTGCCTGGGTCTCTCCTCGAGTAAATAAGGCAGAACCATGAACACGTGGCAAAATACCAACTTCAGCTGTAATTTTGCGAATGTCTTTCAATCCTCTACCATCAACTCGTTTGCCCTTCGTCATGATCCGCTCGCGGATGTTGGCCTTTAGGCGACCGTCAAATACCTCAGCAATCACTTTCAAGTGATCCGGATATTCTTCTTCATATTTTGCCAGCAATTCATCTTTGGCCGCGCTTCTGGCTTCCTGACGTTCAAGCTTTAACACAATGGAGTTCAATTCAGTGAGTTGAGACTCGTCGATTGATCCATCAACAGTAGCTGCAATAGCCGCCTTAGTTTCATCAGCAACAAGCTCACGTTTCACTGGAGCCATCTCATCAATCATGCTTTGTTGAAAAGCAACAACCTCCGCAATAGCTTTCTGTGCAAACACAAGTGCTTCGACCATTATTTCTTCAGAAACTTCCTGGGCCTCACCTTCGACCATAACAACATCTGTTGCAGTGCCGGTAACCGTGACATCCATTTCTGTCTCTTCCAACTGTGCATATGTTGGATTCAAAATCAACTCACCATCAATACGACCAACATGTACGGACGCTACAGGACCATTCCAGGGAATATCTGAGATAGACAGAGCAAAGGAAGCACCAATGGTACCCAGAGCATCTGCTGTATTTTCTCCATCACTGGAAACGACTGTAATCATGACTTGTGTTTCATTGCTAAAGGATTCTGGAAACAATGGACGAATAGGTCTATCTGTCATTCGTGCACTCAGAATCTCTTTTTCAGAAGGTCTGGCTTCGCGTTTAAAAAAGCCACCAGGGATTTTGCCGCCAGCATAGCTTTTTTCACGATATTCTACTTGTAATGGGAAGTAATCCTTCGTGGTATCTGCATGTTTTGATGCAGTGGCAGCAACCAGGACAGCAGTTTCGCCATATACGGCAAAAACTGATCCACCGGCCTGCCTGGCCATACGACCAGTTTCAAGACTAAGTGTACGACCACCTAGCACCATTTCTCTTTTAATCAAAATAACTCCAATTTCTATTTACGGATACTAAGCTTTGCGATCAAAGCCTTGTATTGCGCGACATTATTTTTCTGTATATAACGTAGTACTCGTCGACGTTGCCCAACCATTTTGAGCAGACCACGTCGACTATGGTGGTCTTTTTTAAACAGTTTCAAGTGTTCAGTCAGATTCCGAATCTCTGCAGTTAGTATTGCAACCTGCACGCTCGGTGAACCTGTATCCTGATCATTTTCACCATAATTCTTGACCAGGGTTAGTTTTTCTTCTTTTGTTATTGCCATATGTCCTCCTTCAGACATCTCGATAATTTTCTATTATCGCTAAACATGTTTTTTTATCATTTTCTAATTGTTCTATTAAATCGTCAACACTGGAAAATTTCTTTTCAGCCCTCAATTTCTGCAAAAATTCCAGAATAACCGATTCCCCGTATAAATCTTCTTGACCCTCAGGTATATCAAACAGATTTACTTCAATCGTAATCCCGTCACCATTTTGGAATGTGGGACGAACACCTACATTGCACATCCCAAAGCTGCAAAATTGATCCGTTTGAACTCGGCTTAGATACACACCAAGGTTGGGCATGAGTTTGTTATCTACATGTGGTTCCACATTGGCTGTTGGGAAATTTAGGCTTTGCCCTCTTTGTTTCCCGTGAACCACAGTCCCGAATAAGGTATGTGCGTGTCCTAGCATCGCATTCGCCAGATCTAAACGATCAGACTCAATATGATCTCGGATCATCGTGCTGCTTACGGGTATGTTTTCGTTATTGATCGGTCCCACAACACTTATACCATATCCTTTTCTAGCACCACGCTCCTGTAACCAGGCCACATCCCCTTCACGGTTATGTCCAAAACGATGATCATACCCTACAACAACATGCGCAACCCCAAGTGAGTCTTCCAAGGTGTGTTCGGCAAACTCATCAGCGCTCATGGAAGAAAATCCCCTGTTAAAATCCAATACCAACAGAATATCAACTGGAGCATATTTTTCAATTAAAAAAGCGCGTTCATCAATCCCCGTCAGTAAACGTATTGGGCGAAGTTCACTTCCTCTCAATAGCTGCTGTGGATGTGGGTGAAAGGTTATCACAACAGAAGGTAGATTTCGAGCGTTTGCTTCCGCGATACATTTCTTGATCAACGCCTGATGACCTCTATGTATACCGTCAAAACTTCCAATTGTTGCAACGCAACCTTGGAGTTTCGGGAGTTCTGCTATGCTGCGAATAATTTCCAATTTTCAATAAATTCTGGTATGCTCTGGGCATCCTCTACACGGTAATTCCCTACCGCAGTTCTTCGTAATTCTTTCACATGGGCCACTGTGCCAAGCTCACGACCTATATCTTCAGCTAATACTCGGATGTAGGTCCCACGTCCGCAATCCACCCGAATAGTGAGTTGATCATTTGTAATTGATATAAGCTCAATTCTATGGATTATGATTTTAGCTGGCTGTCGTTCCACGGTTTTACCCCTACGTGCCAGCTTATATAATGTTTTTCCATTAACTTTTTTTGCAGAATACATGGGCGGGATCTGCTCAATCTCACCCTTAAATGTGTCAAACACAGAAATTACCTTTTCTTCTGTAAGGTCTGGAACAGGCTGTGATTGAATAATCGCACCTGTTCGATCTCCTGTATCCATGGCGTGTCCCAGACAAATCTCAGCTTCGTAAGTCTTTGGCATATCCATAAACTCATTTTGACGTTTGGTATTCTTTCCTGTCAGTACGATCAATACACCGGTAGCAAACGGATCAAGCGTACCTGCGTGACCGACCTTTTTAATTCTTGTTGTATAGCGAATTTTTCGAACCACATCAAAACTGGTCCAGTCCATGGGTTTGTCAATAACAAAAATGTGATCACCCATCATAGATCTTTCATTACACGACTTATCTTATCGGTGTATTCCAGAGAATCATCGATAAAGAATCTTAATTCTGGTACATATTTCAGAGGCACTTCCTGCCCGACATGATAACGAATTCTAGCACTTTGCTTTTCCAGCGTTTTGAAAGTGAAAGCCACATCAGCCTTTGATCCATAAATTGTAAAATAAACGGTGGCAAGTTTGAGATCTGGTGCCATTTTGACTTTGGCTACTGTAATAAATCCAGGAGTAGAGTTAGCCATATTTAATATGATAAAACCGGCAACAGCAGCTCGGACAGCCTCTGCAACACGCTCTTGTCTGGCAATTCCCATGATGTTATTCTATCCAAATATCACAATTTAGGGGTGGAACCCAATTTGCGTTTGACGATATCTTCAGTATAGAATTCAATGGTATCACCCACATTGATCTTGCTGAAGTCCTTGAGTGAAATACCACATTCATTCCCTTCAATCACTTCCTTTACCTCGTCCTTAAATCTTTTAAGAGCGTTCAGCGCACCATCAAATAATATTTCGCCCTCACGCACCAGACGCACCTTGGCATCACGACGAGCCACACCTGAAATCACTTTGGATCCAGCGATCAAACCGATCTTGGGAATTTTGAACAGTTCCGTTACCTCTGCCGTCCCAATATCGTTCTTCATTACATCAGGTTCCAGTAAACCTTCCAGAGCTTGATAGACATCATCAACGGCAGCATAAATCACATCATAATATCGAATTTCAACTCCATCAGCCTTTGCCAGAAGTCGAGCATTGCTATCCGCAGTAACATTGAATCCAACAATGATAGCATTGGACGCTGCAGCCAGAAGCACATCAGATTCTTTGATCATTCCGATCCCACGATGAATGATTCGAACTGCAACCTCATTGGTAGACATTTTCATAAACGAATCTGCTAGCGCTTCAATAGATCCATCCACATCGCCTTTAATCATGAGTGGTACTTCTTTGACCTTACCTTCAGATATCTGACGAGAGATTTCGTCGAGAGTCATATGTCGCATGCGTTTGAAATCCTGTTCCCGCCTGATTTCCTGTCTCTGCTTGCTTACCTCGCGAGCTTCTTTGTCATTGTGCATGACCACCAGGTTATCTCCAGCTCTGGCTACATCACCAAAACCATGGATCTCCACAGGTGTTGAGGGACCAGCAACTTTTATCCGTTTTCCTTTATCATTTTTTAGGGCACGAACACGTCCAGATTGGTCTCCACACACAAAGGCGTCGCCAATTTTCAATTGCCCTCGATGTATCAGTACGGTTGCAACGGCACCTATTCCTTTGTCAAGGCGAGATTCAACGACAATTCCACGTGCTCTACCGCTAGCTTTTGATTTCAGGTCGAGCATTTCAGCTTCAAGGACAACCGCCTCTAGCAAATCCGAAACATTGGTTCCAAATTTAGCAGATATTTCCACATCAGGGATTTTCCCACCCCAACTCTCTACAAGCATGTCACGTTCAGATAGTTCCCTGCGAACTCGTTCAGCATCTGCACCGGTTTTATCAATCTTATTAATGGCGAATATTATGGGAACCCCTGCCGCTTTGGCATGGTCGATTGCCTCAATTGTTTGTGGCATAACAGCATCGTCGGCAGCGACGACAATTACAACTATATCAGTAACCTGTGCACCGCGTGCACGCATGGCCGTAAAAGCTTCGTGTCCAGGTGTATCAAGAAACGTGATTGTTTTGCCATCACCAACAGAAACCGAGTATGCACCGATGTGCTGGGTAATACCACCTGCTTCACCTGATATCACATCTGCCTTGCGTACATAGTCCAGTAGCGAGGTTTTGCCATGATCGACATGGCCCATGATGGTCACTACTGGGGGTCTGGATTCAAGCTCTGTATCATCCAATACTTCCTGAGCTATTTCTTCATCGACGTTGGTGAGCGTATCATCTTGGAATTCGACATTAATTTCAAATTCAGCGGCTAAGAGTTCAATGGTATCCTGATCAATGCGCTGATTGATAGTTACCATCATCCCCATATCCATACATTTTCCAATGATGTCAGCAACATCGATCTCAATCAGATCAGCAAAATCATGAACAGAGATAAATTCGGAGACGCGATAGACAAAATCTTCAACAATGTCTTCCTGCTTACCCTCGCGCCGCCTTTTTCGCTTTTTACCGGTATCGAGAGAGGTCATCACCTTTTTAATGGAGGCATCTACTTCTTTTTGATCGAAGGTTCGTCGCTTTTTGGTTCTCTTGGATTTATCTGCACTCGTGCTTGCCTTGACTACATGTTTGATTTTGCGTTCAATCTTTTTGGCAATAATCTTGTCTGATAGTGTTTCTTCAGGTTTAATTGTCAGGTCTTCACCTGGACGCAGAATAGTAGGTTTGGCGGCTTTCTTGGCAGCTTTCTGTTTTTCTAAATCTTCTTTTTCAATTTCGGCCTGTGCTTCAGCTAGTTTCCGCTCTTCTGCTTCTATTAGCTCACGTTTGGCTCGTTCAATAGCCTCTACCCGCTCTACTTCAACTCTTCGCTTGGCATCTTCGATCTCATTACGACGTTGTACTTCTGCTTCACGTCGCTGACGCTCTTCTATATCGCGGGCTGATTTCTCATCATCAGCTTTTCGAATGCGTTCTTCTTCTTCTATGCGCCGCTGCTCTTCAAGTGCTTTCCGATCGAGTTCTTTTTGATCCTGTTCAATTTGATATAGATCAGAGGCAAAGTTTTTCAGGATAACTTGAAAGGTTTCCTCATCCACAGGACTCATGTGGTTTGTAACATCAAATCCTTTTTCTATAAGGAAACTCACTATCTCTTGATGAGAGATATTGATCTGCTTTGCTATTTGATATATTCGCTTCTGATTACTCAATCGTTCCTCTTTCTTCGTCGGGTAATAGGCAAAAGTGCTCGGATCTTAACTTGCAAGACTTTCCAGTGTTACTCACCTGCAGCAGATCCCTTTTCCAGCTCGTCACTAGAGTTCTCATCAATTTCCACTACCTCTTCAATGACCTCGACTTTAACTTCAACCTTCTCCATCAATGCTGCCATAAACACTTCAAGAGACTTTGTACCTAAACCTTTAAATGACAACAAGGCTTCCTGGCTTGTATTCACAACTTCATTTACAGTATCAATACCGTTTTCAGCAAGAATTGAAACCACACGTTGAGGAAGTCCTTCAACTTCTTCTAAAAAGACTTCTACCACAACGGGACCTTCAACTTCGCTTCGAGATTTTGCATCAATCTCAAAACCAGTAACCTTTGATGCGAGACGAACATTTTGGCCATTTTTTCCAATAGCAATAGAAATATCATCGTCTTCAAATAAGGCCAGGGCTCGTTGCTTTTCATAATCGATCGTCACCCGGTAAGGTTTCGCAGGTGAAAGTGCTCGCGTGACCAGGAGTTGAGGTTCAGATGCATAATTTATAATATCGATCTTTTCTCCATTCAGCTCACGCACAATCACTTGAATCCGGCTGCCCTTCATGCCAACACAGGCACCCACAGCATCAATTCGCTTATCATGTGATTCAACAATTATCTTTGTCCGATCCCCTGGTTCACGTGATAACGTGCGTACATCAATGATGCCATCCTCAATTTCAGGGACCTCATTCGTAAAAAGTTTTAGTAAAAACTGAGGGTCAGCTCTAGAAATAATAATATCCGGGCCGCGCTTATCTGATCGGACTTCTTTAATGATGGCTCGAACACTGTCCCCTCGACGATACCGCTCACTGTAAATCTGTTCTTCGCGAGGCATTTTTAATTCAGCTTTATCAATGTTTACAAATAAAGCATCCCTTCGAATTTGATGAATCTCTCCAATAACAATCTCACCGACACGACTTGAGTAATCTCTATAAATCTGATCTCTCTCAAATTCTTGAATCTTCTGAGACATGACTTGTCTTGCAAAGGTAATCAAACGGCGTCCAAAGGATTCCGGGTCAACAACATCAATAAATGGATCGCCAATCTCAAGATCGGGGGCAACTAATTGGGCAGTCTCTAGATCTACTTCAAAATCAGCATCATAAACAGCCTTCACGATCTCTTTTTCCTGATAAATCTCGATCTCACCTTTGTCCATATTGACAATCACATCAAAGTTATCGACGTTGCCATATTTTTTCTGAATCAGAGCTTCAAATATCTCTTTGATTATATCAGCCAGTTCCTTGCGATCGATATCTTTATCTTTTGCAAGCTGAATAAATGAGTCTATGATGATTTTACTGATCAAGGGGTTAATCCTCCTATTACCATCGCAATTTTACAGTTCCCTGGTTTACATCTGCAAAATCCAAACTCACTTCTCCATTTTCAGTTCTGAGAGAAAGAGTTTCATCATTGACATCAATGATTTCGCATTCCAGGGGGTTAGGTGCCGCATCAGAGCGGTGTTCAATTTTCATATGATGCCCGACAAAGCGTCGAAAATGTCGAACAGACATAACAGGGAAATTGGATCCGGGAGAAGTCACTTCGACTGTAACCTTTGTAATATCCAGACCCGGTAGTAATAAACTATTATTAATGGAACGATTGACACGAGCCAACTGGTCGATTGTAATACCGGAATCACTTTCACACTTTGCAATCAGCTGGTATCCACCCCGCGATGCATTTAAGCTTGCATCAACCAGGAAAATATCTTCAGCATCTTCAAAGCAATGCTCTATTCCGGCTTCTATTTCTTCATCGGACCAATTCACTTTGTCTCTTCATACTCTTTACAAATCCCTTTACAAATAAACAAAGTGGGCCTGTCAACCCACTTTGCGGGCGAAATATATCCGAGGGGATCACTGTTTGCAAGTCCAATAATTGCAATTATTTCTCCAGCACTTTCCCTTCCAGGTATTTTACATATTCCTTAAATTTACCGGTAGGATTCTCTGCCAGAAGATCGGAAACAATTAACTCTGCATCCTGGTGTTGTTCGGCGTTTAAAAAAGCATATCCTGCCTGTAGTTTGGCATATTTGGAAACAATCCCAGCATCAAGTGCGGCTACCTCCATATAGCGTGAAGCCGCCTCTACGTAATTCGATTGTTTTTCATTGATATACGCTAGTTTGAGTTTTCCCGCGCGTTTGGTCAACTCATCAGAATTACTGGCCAGCCTGGTAAACAATTCTTTTGCACCGTCATAGTCGCCATCGTTTATCTTAGCAATACCCAATTGAAAGAGGGACTGAGTTACATTTGAGTTGCTTCCATATTCATCAACAATTTTCTCTAGCTCTGCAACAACGTTCTCATCCAACCCCGCTGCAGCAGCGATGGTAGCTTTCGTATTGGCCAGCATAGCTTCATTGTTTGTCGTTTCACGACTATTCATCCAGCCCCATCCCAGAAGCAATATCACAACTAACGCTCCGATTGCAGAAACAATCTGATTACTATACTTTTCGTAAAACTCCTTACCTTTTTCAAGACTATCTAGCAATGGATCACGCTTTAATTCTTTTTTAGTAAGTTTCTTTTTTGGTGTCAACATTGGATATAAAATCCCTTCACAATTTCAATTTATGGCAAATCAACCTCCAGGACCTTCCCGGGGGTATAATGTACCCCTGAGGTGATTCGAACACCTGGC
>JABMPR010000153.1 GCA_013202895.1 bacterium
AATATGCTAATGCAACGATACCCATAACAGGCACCCAGATCATCATATCACTCATATTAATTTTTCCTCCTTTGAATCCTCGGCCTGTGCTTTGGGTGGACTCGTGTTGAAACGATTCATTGCGCTATCAATGTCTTCCTTAAGCCAATACTCGATTGCATCAGCTGCTTTGCCCAACTGCTTGGAGAGGATATCCAAATCAGCTTGAGAATAATTTTCCAAAACAAAATCTTCAGCAAGACGCTGACCCTGGGCTCCCCCAATTCCCATGCGTGTGCGTGGGAAGGTTAAGAGGCTCAGATGTTTGATAACTGACTGCATTCCTCTATGTGTTCCAGCCCCACCTTGCTTGCGCAGCCGAATTTCAGGAAAATGAAAATCAAGATCATCAAATACAATCATAAGGTCTTCTGTTTTGATTTTGAAATAATCCGCTAAATGACGTACGGCTTGCCCGCTATGATTCATATAAGTAGTGGGTTTCATCAAGATGGCGTCCCAATTCGTGCTCCGGGCAAAGATATAGCTACCTTTACCTGACCGAAAAGTGACTTGCCAACGCCGGGCAAGCTCATCAATAACCATGAAGCCAGCATTATGCCTGGTTTTGGCATAACGTTCTCCTGGATTACCAAGTCCAATGACAGCTCGTGGCACAGTACGTCTCTTAATTCCGATTTATTTTTCTTCGCTGATTTTTGCAGAATCTTCAGAATCTTCAGAATCTTCAGAATCTCCGGAACCTTCTTCATCCTCAAATTCCAGTTCTTCATCCTCATCAACTTCAACAACGGGTTCTTCCATCTTCTGTGGTAAGACTACCGAAAAAATGGTTATGTCGTCTCCTGTGAGTATTTCAAAGAGATCACTATGCAATTCACTACCGTGAATTGAATCCCCAATTGCCAATTCAGAAACGTCAATTTCAATTCCGTCAGGAACATCCTCACCCTTACAGCGAACGATAACCTCGTGAATTTGCTGCTGAAGAACGCCGCCTTCCTGCACCCCAATAGGTAGCCCTACTGGTATAATGGGAACGGGTATTTGAATGATATCCCGCAAACGTACTCCAAGAAAATCGATATGCAGTATCTTGTCTGTTACAGGATGAAACTGAACATCTTTCACCATGGCACGACGTTGTTCATTGTCGATAACGATATTGAAAATCTTCTCTCCTGAATGCCGGACTTCTCGCAGATGTGATTCGGTCATTACATATGACAATGCGGGTTCACCCTTTGAATAAAAATTCACCGGGACATAACCCTCTTTCCGTAAAGCCTTTGCGGCTTTTCGTCCAAATTCACTTCTCTGCTCAACCTGCAATTCAAATCGTTTTTTTTCTTTTGTTTGAGCCATTTTTACTTCCTTTACATCTCTATTCTATATATCAAATAATACACTAATCGATTTTTCATCATGTATCCGTTGTATTGCTTCCCCAAACACTGAAGCGACACTTATAGATTCCAGCTTATCAATACGCTTCTCGGCTGCTATGTTAATGGTATCGGTCACGAGAATCCGATCGATAGGCGCCTTGTTTAAACGCTTTATGGCTGGTCCTGAAAGAACACCATGGGTTACAGCCGCATTCACCGAAAGGGCGCCCGTTTTTCGGGCTTTCTTGGACGCAGCGACCATGGTTCCAGCTGTATCAACCATGTCATCCATGATCAATACATTTTTGCCTTCCACTTTACCAATCAGGTGCATGACTTCAGCCTTATTGTGTGCTGGCCTTCTTTTATCGATAATGGCCAGACTGGCGTTCAACAATTTTGCATAAGAACGTGACATGGGTACTGAACCAATATCCGGTGCTAAAACGACCATGTTTTCAAGTTCAAGAGCCTGAATTGCCCCAACTAGAACTTTTTTCGAGTAGAGGTGATCGAAGGGTATATTGAAATACCCTTGAATCTGGCTGCTATGAAGATCCATGGAAACCACTCGATCTGCCCCGGCAGTTTGGATCAAATCAGCAAATAGCTTGGCGCTGATCGGTACCCGGGGTTGATCTTTTCGATCCTGGCGGGCATACCCATAGTAAGGGACGACAGCGGTTACCCTTCTGGCAGATGCACGTTTGGCTGCATCCAGCATGAGCAGCAACTCAATCATGTTAGTGTCAGGTGGGTTCGTACTTTGAATGATAAAGACATCCTCACCACGGATATTCTCGTCGAAGCGAATCCACAATTCACCATCACTAAAAGGCTTGATGGTCATTTTGCCTAATTCCATATCCAGATACTCGGCGACAGCCTTCCCAAACTCGGGATTTGACCGACCACAAAACAGTTTTGGCTTCATAAGCTCTTTTCCGTTTTCTTTGATTGGCGTTTTTGATTTGTTTCCAACTCAAGCTGCCTCTGGTCCCGACTTTTGTCAGATCGTGAGTGCAATATGGCTGGAAATGAATAGTTGAGTTCCGGGAAGAGGATTCGAACCCCTATAATCGGCACCAAAGGCCGAGGTCCTACCATTGAACGATCCCGGAAGAAAATTCAGCTGTGAGTGTGGGTTATCTGGGTATGGTAACGGTTTATAAAAAACGTTTGAGCAGCTTGAGCTAGGGTCAAGCTGTCAAAGATGCCATACACAGTCGAGCCACTACCCGACAAACTAGCAAAATATGCTCCCTGTTTCAGGAGCTCCTTTTTCAAGGTGCCAATTTCTGGATGTATATGAAAGACAAC
>JABMPR010000154.1 GCA_013202895.1 bacterium
AACCTTTTTTTTAATTCGGCTGCCGACACTATCGGATGGGGATTCTTCGACGGGTAGTTTTTGAACATTCTCATTTACCTGCTGTTTTTTTTGTTCCCATAAATACTCAGGCAGATAGTAAAAAACGAATTGGTAGGGGTGTGAATTTTGAAATTGTAGCAGTTCTGAACGATCAATCCAGTGTTGGATTGGGGACTTGTTCTTTGCCTTAAGCAGCAAATCTCTAAACTTACTTTTCATTGTTACACCTCTTGTTATTATAGACCTTATCCTAATTACTAATCAAGAACGGCGTTGCAAAAGTATGTAACAACGGAGATTTTTTGTCCGCAATCAGACCCCGGGCAACCTTCTCACTTTTTTACTGCAGACAATTGGCTTAAATGAAAATACAGCGGAACGATAAACTGTTAATTCATTCCTCGCAACTCCGATACAGTCCGCCAGATTTGAGTTCTGAAGCAAGTAAAATTGGTTGTGATAATTAATATCAATAAACCTGGGCCGGGCAAATGGCTTTGTCCGACAACATATCGGTGGCGTTTGATTTTCGTAGTAAACCTTAAAAATCAATCGCGACACGACCAGTCATTATATGAATAGGAAATAATAAATGCCAAGTGAATTAACTCCAATCGTCGCTTTTGAAAGCCACCCATTTTCAAAACTATTTTTGCGTGAAACGCTGATATATCTAGATAAAATATTTCGTAAGAATCAAAAATGGTTTAAGAATATTATTTCTACAAAAGGGCTTATTCAACATCTGATGTTTTTTGTAGACGATAATCTCTGGGGTCCCGCCCAACATTTAGCTAGAGCATATGTAAATAATCAATTGAATCTAAAGCGTGGATACCTGGAGCGGCATGAAGTGAGTCTTGGGGCATGGATGATCTTCAACAATCCGGAGTTGCGCCAATTGGTGGAAATAATGGTCCTGCTTGGTTACAAGGCAAATAATATTTTCCAGGTTATTGAAATATTCTTACCCAACCTGACTATCTCAATTGCCGATATTGACGATTACATTTTCTGGTTCTGGAATTTTTATCCTGAACCAGGGAAGGGAGGGAATATTGCCAATCAGGTGGTGCAATTTATTAAAGCCAATCCCCTTCTGAGAAAAAAATACCAGAAATATCTGGACATAATCACAAGTGACTTCACTATCGGCGAAATTATGATTGATCTGGGGATTCCCATCCCGGAAGAGGAACTGATGAATATTAATTATTTTGCCATCTGCCAGAGTGTAAAGAATACAAACCAGTTTTTGCGGAAAGGTAAAAACAAGAAGGCTTTTCGGTCTGCGGCAACATCCAATAAACTTATTGGGAATCACAAATTAATTGGAGGTGACAACAGCCGGTCAACTAAGAAACTGTTGAAAATTACCCACGATGATCCACCGGAAGATGAGAATATCATCGAGATCCAAGACGATGTTTAAAACGTACAGCGAAGCTGACCGACAGTGTATCTTGAATGACTATTTTGAAAATGGAATGAAATATACTGTTGATAAATATGACGTTAGTCCATTTACAATTTACAGATGGTTAAAACTAGAGAGATTAGGCAGGTCGATCCGTGATCATTTTGGATCTATATCTCCGATAGTCTACCAACGTATTTATGCCTGTTTGGATCAAATATATTTCAAATCTTTGGACGACATTGTCAGGGATAACAATCTACCCATTCACCCTAAATCACTCGGCAAAATTATTCGGCGACTTGATCTGCTGGCTTTGAAAATTGAGGTGATAACTTATCATTGTTTGCATGAGCAGCGCTCAATTAAAGTCCTAAAAGTATTTTTCTCCATGTCTTATAGGCTTAGCTGTCCCATCTGTGGCGAGCCACTTGAATATCAAGGAAAAGTTGAGCTATTCTGCTATTATCCGGGTCCAGCGGAATTCTACCTTTCTAAAGGTCAGCTTCTATCAGTAAACAGCCCGGATTTTAAGGATCGTATATACCCTCTTCTAGCCCTTCTCAGGCAGAATTTACCCTTGTTTATAACACTCGATAAGTAAGAACCATGCGTTTTCACATCATTAAGATATGTACGGACAGACAGGTGGAAACCTGGTGCGGGCGCCAGGCCAAATTAGAAATCATGCAAAATCTATTGTCCGCAAAATCTGTTAATATTCCAATCGAGAAAGTCTGCCCTGATTGTATTTCAAATTTCAATCAGAATTGGAGCAAGAAGAAGACGGTGGCGCCCATATTTAAAAAATACCGGCCAAGCCTGGGAAAAAAATGGTTTCCCATATTTTATGAGGCTCTGATTCAGGACAATATTACCGAAGCCTGCCGAGTATTTAAGGTATCAAGGCCAGCCTACCGGGAAGCGCGCAGGCGGCATTCTAAAGAGTATTGCAGGGCTCAGATCCTGGCCAGTAAAAGCCCCTCGGATCAATGGTGTCAATTTCCTTCAACAAAAACAGACAACTAAGGTAAATATCTATGTCACACTACCGCTTTAATCAAATAATAATCGCTATTTTTATATTTTATACAATTTTTTGCATATCCGAAAATTTATCAAAACCATTTGGGGATAGACCCCAAATAACCGCAAATGGACCAGTTCCTCAGGAGCAGTCATTTGCAGCGAATCAAGTGATC
>JABMPR010000013.1 GCA_013202895.1 bacterium
CGCCATAACTGAAAAAGCGATAGCCCTCATCAATAGCCGCTTTATAAGCACTCAATATTTTTTCCTTTGATGAGAATGCTGAAACCAGCATCAACAATGTGGATTTAGGTTGGTGAAAATTGGTAATAATCCCATCGACAACACGAAATTCATAGGGTGGATATATGAATTTGTTGGTCCAGCCATCACCTGCTTCTAATTCGCGAGGATACATGACGGCAGACTCCAAAGCTCGAACCACAGTTGTTCCCACACCGATTATTCGTCGACCCTCTGCTTTTGCAGTTTTAATTGCAGCCACTGTTTCTTCTGGGACATTAAAATATTCAGCATCCATCTGGTGTTTGGTTATGTCTTCCACATTCACGGGTCTAAATGTTCCCAGCCCTACATGGAGGATCACCGTGTGAATTTCAACCCCTTTGGCTTTGGCTTTTTTTAATAGTGCTTCTGTGAAATGCAGGCCAGCAGTTGGTGCCGCAACTGCTCCTCGATGCTTAGCATAAACTGTCTGATATCTTTCTTTATCCTTAGCGTCAGCTTCACGATCAATGTAGGGTGGTAATGGCCAGTGACCGACCTCATCCAGTATTGAGAAAAAATCACCGCCATTTTTATCAAAGCGGACAACTCGACCCCCAGAAACTGTATTGTCAACCACATCACAGGTAATCTTATCTTCGATCACCAGTTTATTTCCAACACGCACCTTACGTGCCGGTTTGACCAGAGTCTCCCAAAGATTATGTCCCAGTTCACGGAGTAGAAAAAGTTCTATCTCTGTATCAGTTTTATCCTTGCGGGCAAACAATCTTGAGGGAAACACCTTGGTGTTATTCAGAACGAGGACATCTCCCTTTTTTAGAGCATCCACAAGATTTGAAAACTTACTATGTTCCACTGCTCCAGATTGGGCATTCATCAGCAATAGTTTTGAACCATCTCGTTTTACTGATGGATGTTGGGCGATAAGTTCTTCTGGTAACAAATAATCAAAATCGGACAGGGTCAGTGCTTTTGCACGATCAAACAGCATATATTATTCTTTCTCTTTTTGAAACAAGCTGGTTTGGGGTATTTCGGTTTTAAGTACAAATCCTAAATGACGATAAGCCTGAGGTGTTGCCTGACGTCCCCTGGCTGTTCTAATCAGAAATCCTTCCATTATTAGAAAGGGCTCATAAACTTCCTCCAGGGTATTGGCTTCCTCGCTCACGGCAACTGAAAGTGAATTTAACCCGACAGGTCCTCCGTCAAATTTCTCGATGAGGGCGGATAGTATACGCTTATCCATGTCATCCAGACCATATTCATCAACATTCAACATCGCTAAAGCCTCATCAGCAACATCTTTACTTATGTGACCGTTGCTTTTAACCTGAGCATAATCTCTGGTTCTACGCAATAAGCGATTGGCGATACGAGGGGTTCCCCTGCTTCGACGAGCCAACTCAAAAGCACCTTCATCATCAATAGGAACATTTAAAATATTCGCTGAACGTTTAATAATTTGTTGTAGCTGCTCTGGTTCGTAAAAATCCAACCTTAAGACAACCCCGAAACGAGCCCGCATGGGAGGAGTCAGGAGACCTGCTCTTGTCGTTGCCCCGATAAGTGTGAAGGGCTCAAGATTCAACTGCACGCTGCGGGCACTGGGGCCTTTGTCTATCATAATGTCAATACGATAATCTTCCATTGCAGAATAGAGATATTCTTCAACGACATGGTTCAATCGGTGAACCTCATCAATAAAAAACACATCCCTGTCTTCTAAATTTGTCAGTAGACCGGCCAGGTCAGCTGCTTTGTCAAGCACGGGTCCGGAGGTGATTTTTATATTGACCCCCAATTCCTTGGCAACTAGCATAGCAAGTGTTGTTTTTCCGAGACCGGGAGGGCCAAAAAGAAGTACATGATCCAACGCTTCATTACGTTGCATCGCAGCTTCAATATAGATTTTTAATTGATCAACGGTACGCTTCTGACCAACGAAATCGGCCAGACGCTGAGGGCGCAGTGCCCGATCGAATTCCTGCTCTTCAGATAATTGTTGTGGTTGGGTCAGATCACTCATAAATCGTATTTATACTAGTATTGCTCCGTAAATCAATAGATGTCATATTCATCAAAAATGTGCCGGCAAATATAGTCGGTGGGCAGGGCGTTTTCCAAGAGAAGCCTTCTGCCGGTTTATTGATGAATCCGCCTCAAGAAACCCCCTAACCTGGGACTTTTTCCAGCCTCATTTTGATGCTTCCCCATGATCACAGTTCGAATATATGTGCTAGACTGCAAGCATTTTTTTCAAGTAATATCCTGTAAATGAACGCTTCACTTTGGTTAATTCTTCCGGGGTTCCAGTAGCAATGAGTTCGCCTCCTCCAGCACCACCCTCTGGTCCAAGATCAATAACATGATCTGCTGATTTAACGACATCCAGATTATGTTCTATCACCAAAACGGTATTCCCTTTATCGACTAAGCGATTAAGTACAGAAAGCAGCATTTTAACATCTTCAAAATGAAGGCCCGTTGTGGGTTCATCAAGAATATA
>JABMPR010000155.1 GCA_013202895.1 bacterium
CACCACAGCTCCCCTGGGTTTGGGCGACATCATCTGGTGAGTATCTGTTTCTTGCAGACCCGGTGATCTATCCTCCCCTGGCCGAACTGGCTGCGCCCATGCACAAACTTGCTGGCATCCGGGTTAATCCTGTCATGAATAATCACCACGGGCAACATGGGGGTACTTCACCCCGTTTGGTCCGGGTGGAGGATGGAACCACCATCCCCCTCAATTTGCCACCCAAAGCCGAAGTCCATGATGTGGAATGGACGGTAAACGGTCAACGTTTCGCACTCACCGTCGCACACGGCGATAATTTGGGTTTATGGATTGGCTCAGTGGATGGGGAATTGAACAGGATCGAAAACCTGGCTCTCAATCCTCTATTGGGTACTGCCGTAAGCTGGCTACCAGACCAGGAACGTCTGCTGCTTCGCCGCATCCCGCAACGTGGACCAGCTCCCAAACCACCGGCTATACCCACAGGTCCTGAGATCGTGGAAGGGGTGGGAGCTACAGCTCGCTCCACATACGAAGCACGCAACCTACTCCAGACAGCTCACGATGATGCACTCTTCGAGTACTATACCACCTCAGAACTGGTGATTCTAGATCCACCGACAGGCAAGCTCAGGCATCACCCTCCAGTTTTGTTTCCCTTCAATATCAATGACTTTAGCCTGATGTAGCAAGCGTACATTCACCCGCTGGATAGAACCCAGTAAGCCGGAATCAATAATTTCCTGCACCTTGAGGTAACGCGGGAGTGCTCTCCTATAGTAGGCAACAAAAAGGGGTACTTGCTTCTCCCTGCATATGTTTACCATCTCCTGACATTGGGCGTAACTGTTAGCCATTGGCTTTTCCACATATACGGGTTTTCCAGCCTCAGCTGCCAGGATGGTATATTTTAAATGAGTATTAGGAGGTGTGGCGATATAGATGGCATTGATTTCCGGATCCTGGATAAGCTTTTGAGCATTGCTGTACCATTTGGGAATCATATGTCTGTTAGCAAAGTCTGCAGCCAGATTCGCATTTCGGCGCATCACCGCTCCCAGTTGTGAATGATTGGCATTTTGAAAGGCAGGTCCACTTTTGACCTCCATAACGTCACCGCAACCGATGCTTCCCCAAACTATTTCAGACATTTCAACTCCGTGGTAATGATTGCAAATGCTTCAATAATATGTTCAGTTATACTGTAGCAACATATTTTGTTTGTTTTTGATTTACAATGGAGAAAATGATGAAACAATTCTTACTAATTTTATTTCTAGGCACAATAAACCTGCTTCAGGCAGAAGGAGACAACATGGTTGGCAGTTTAGCCCCGGATTTTACTTTAAATGATGAGCTTGGTCAAAGTCATCGTCTTTCTGACTATAGAGGACAGGATGTGGTAGTCTATTTTTATCCCAAGGACGACACACCGGGTTGTACGATTGAAGCATGTAGTATACGTGATAGGTATAGCCTATTTGCCGAAAGAAATATTGTTGTATTTGGCGTAAGTTATGATGGGGCACGGTCACATCAAAAATTTAAGGAAAAACATGAGCTGCCCTTTATTTTACTTTCTGATAAGGATAAGTCGGTAGCTGCGGAATACAAATCCAAGGGATTATTTATGCCCAAACGCAAGACCTTCCTCATCGATAAGCAGGGAGTGATTATCAAAGTCTTCGAATCGGTCAATGTTAGGGAGCACGCTGACGATATTCTAAAGGACTTTGAAGATCACTACTCCAGAATGAAACCTTAATGGGGATGTTTAAATGTTTCGTATAGGAATAATTTTGCTTGTGATGTCACTGCCCCAATTGGGCTTTGCCGGGGAGGAAGTGGTCATTGATTTAAAAGTAGCTCTCATCGAAACCACAGATCTAGCACCTGCTCAAGCAGGAGCTACGGTTTATATAATGAAATCGGATTGGGCCACTGTCTCCGATATGGGAGAGGATTTTGCGGTGTGGTTAAAGGATTATGAGCGTAGTAAAAATTTCATTGGACAACAGGTGATTTCTCTAACACTTGAGGTGCGTGAGCCCTCAATGCTGCGAATTGGAAATTTGCTTAAAAAGAAGAGGCTTACGGTTCGCTACTGGGACAATTCCTCCAAATCTGATAAATTTGATCATCAGATTTTTAATGAATTGAATGATCTCTCTAGCGAATTGCAACTTGAAGCTTACCATTTGGGACTAAAGATAGAATCCAACTTGAAGTCAATGCTCAAGTGATTGAGGCAGGTAGTAAAGCCCATATATTTCACGCTAACGATGGCATCAGGAGCATAACAATCATCATAGTTGGCATTTAAGACCAGTGTGAGATTTGGTCTGAGTTACTTTACTGCTTGGGGTGGGGGGTAAAATAGAAATTCAAAGCTTTTTAGCTCGCGGCGAGCTTGTTTTGTCCTATTAATCCCCAGTATGTTGTGCAAGATTTTCCAGAACTTTTGGCTATGGTTTTTCTGATGCGTATGTGCTAATTCGTGGAGCAGCACATAATCTCTCAGGTGTTCGGGGAGATAGTAGAGCTTTTGATTTAGGCTGACATTGTTTTTAGCAGAACATGAACCCCAACGGCTTTTTTGGTTTCGGAGACTGACATTATTAAAGCTGAAATCATGTTTATCAGCCAATTCATAAAGTCGTTGAGTCAACGTTTGTCGGATCTGTGATTGGGGAATTGTAGCTTGGCCAGTAAAAAATTGTTTAGATATCTGCTCTGTTTTATGAATTTGATTGAGTGCTGCTAGAATCCAACTCTGTTTGCTATTAAGGAAGCTCTGAGTCCTTTTGATTGAGACACCGGATGGCATTTTTACTTGAAGCCCCTGAAAAGGAATGACAGATAGACGCAGCCTGGTATAGCTGCTGTTTCGGATGTAGGAAACCATCCCAAATTCTGGATGGGTCTCGTACCATGTTTTTGGAGCAGGTGGGTTAGTTCGGGAGAAGATGCTCATCAACCTGAGTCAGTTCACGGGTCATCTTGATAATTGAAGGATAGCTAATTTTAAGAATGCTGGCCATACGGTGTTTATTGTAGCCGTATTTCTCATAGAGATGGTGCATAATTTCCCGTTCAAAAATTTTATTGATCTCGCCCCAGCTCAAGTCCGTATGCTGCTGTATAAATCCACTGAGCTCATGGGATTCTTCAGTAGTTGTAACCCCTTTTTGGGGTAGTAAATATCCGCGTTGCTTCAGGCGGTCCTGGAGTGAATAAAGGGTGGTGGGCGGTAGTGCCAGTTTTCTTGCCATGCTTTTGGAGTTTCGTTGATCCAGGCTGTGATGAAGTATAAGCTGATGCTGAAATATATCTTTGATTTGCTTCCATGGTTTCCCCTCTGAGAATGTGAACGGGTCTTGATGGCTGTGCTTTGTTGATGATGGGCTGGATTTATCCTTAAGTTTTAGTAATCTTACATAGGCATCAACGACCTGCTTGCGATCGCCAGTGAGACTAATGCCGTTCTCGGCATAACGTATGCAATGGTCATATCCTATTTTGTAATAGTATTCCGCCTGATCGAGATTCTTGAAGTGGTTTTCATAAGCTTCACCAAGATGCATACATTCCGCGGGGAGAAGCGCTACATTATCAAGCTTAAGATTGATTTCGAGAGCTTGCTTTACTAATTCTATAGAATTTGCAACATTCCCTTCATGTGATTCGATAACAGCTAAAATCTCAAATTTTGAAGGAATTATGGGGTCTAGTGATTCTGAAAATTTTACTTTATTTAATGCTTCTCTGGCGGCGTTGTAATTTCCCATATTTGAATTCAATGTCGCCAAGGCTATGTAAATCTGCGTCCTCAAAAGGCTGAGGTCATGTTTCGTTGCAAGAGAAAGAGCAGTTTTGTAATATTTGGCTGCTTTGGAGAACTCTTTTAATTTTCTGGATATTATTCCCGCATTCCGCCAACCGATACAGGCCAAAGCGGGAATACCAGCGGCTTCCAATTTGATAATAGAGTTCTCGAGTCGGGCTAGATTGGGTTGATCGTGTTTTGTTCGGAATATTTCCAATTGCAGTTCGAATGCCAATGAAAATTTATCGATGGAAGTCAGATTATTTCCAGCGTGCAAATAAATTTCAGCCTGATGATAATCTTTCATTTTTGCAGCTAATAGTGACTTCTCATAATTTAAAAATGCAGTTATTTCATTTCTAATTCTTACAGAAGGGTAGTTAGTCTGAGTGTAAACTTGTTGGGAAATTTTCTGAAAATTTTTATGGGCTTTAAATAGGTGTCCAGTGATGGACAAAAATTTTGTCCTGCCAATCTCAATCATAGGTGCTTGCCAGGGGTGAGTTTCAATAGTAGACAAGTGATCGTAAAGTTTACGGGAGAATTGTATGTCGCCAATCGCCACCAGACTAAAAAACTCCCAGAAATAAGTAAGGAATTGCTCGCTATCAGATGTAAATATCTGAAGGGCGGTATTGGAAGAGATTGGCTTATTGTCGATTGGGGAGAACACAATCCAAAATAAGTGCTAGAAGGGGAAAACGAAGAAAATAATTAAATATTCAAATATTCGTATTTAATCAATTAAGGGTCTTTATCGATTTTAACTGAAAATGGTGATATAAAATATCTATTTGGTACAATGGCAATTATCTGATTTGAATCGTCACGGCCAACGATCTCACACTCGAGAGTACGGCCCACGATCATTTTCTCCAGCTCCAACTTTGCCAGAATTCCAGATAAGGTAGACGCAGCAGGTTTGTCGAATCCCTGGATGCGAATCTTTTCCAGACGCTTTTCAGCGTTGCTGCCATCACTATTATTTTCATGAACACTGATTTCAAAGGTATTGCCATCAACGATGCTTGTGACCAAGCCTACGATCTTGTTCTTCTTCATAATAGGTGTTCCTTGTCCCGATCCAAAAGTAGATCGTTGAGGTACCTGTTGCTTGTCTGGGTTAGTCAAAGGCATATCTTATAGGACGCTTATTTATTGGCGGCTTGGGTTGAGGTGTATTTTTTTGCGGTCGACTTCATGGCGATTGAAATCTAGTCCGTGAGATATCAATGAACAATAAAAATATTTATATATTATAAAATATTATATAATTGCCATATTATTAATTATATTGTTTGTGGAGGATACAATTATGAAGAGGAGAAATATTATGATGAAAATTACAACTTTTGTGGTTCTGGTGATGTTATTCATCATCGGTTGTGAGAATATCGCTGAACAGGGCGGGGAACAAACGCTCTACCAGGGCCGGACGATTCAGACCGAATCAGCTCCTTTTCTCGTCCAGGCAAATAGTCTGGCCAAGGATACAGATGGGACTCTGGTTTTAGATGAGGATGTAGTAGATGGGACCGTGTATGGTCTAGAAACTGACACAACAGTATATGCCGCAGCAGGAGGGGAAGGACTTTCCCAGGGTACCTGGGTCGATAATCTGGGTTCTGGACCAGTAGCAGCCACTGCCGGGTCAGGATTGGTAATTACTTTTGAAACACTTGCGTTGGTAACCATAGTTCAAGCTAACAATATTGAGTATATTGACGCGAATGGGGATATAGTCTCATTCTCTGGTCGTGGACAAATCACCGCGTTAAAGATCCGAACCGGTGCTCATGGATCGGTTACATTTATTTCCAGTATCAAATATGGAATTGGCGGCGATGGCGGTGATTGGGGTTAAATAGAGTAGAGTGTACTCAACTCAACTGACTAATCCACTATGTCGCGGAGCAAATAAATGAAGAACTCATTAATTAAAATACCACAGACCAACGAATGGCTAGGTTTTATCAGCCGGCTCGGTCTGGTGAGTATTGAGGAGGCCCGAAAAGTATTTTTATCGGGAGATTATTCTCAGCTCACTGATCTGGGACAGAAGGCACTCTATACTGCAGGTCGTGGAAAAACGCTCTCCCTGGAAGGAAATTTAATCGGATCCAAATTGACCCTAGATGAGGCGCAATCACTGGCGGAAACAAGAAATGCTGAGAACGGATTCCCAGCAAAAGATGAAGTCCTGGCTTATGTCCTCTATGAACGAGGCGTGTTTTTTGAAAAGTTTGGCGAAGTCTTTAATGGCTTGAGCCTCTTCCGCTCGGCAAAGCGCCTGCTGGAGACAAAATCACTTGAGTTAATTGTGGATTATCAGCTTTCCGCTTTGCAGCTGGACAATGAAACGGGTGGGTCAGTCCAGAAATCCCTGAATTGGATTCACTTCTTTGAGCAAAACGATATGCAAGTCATGCAGTTGATTGCAATGAGGCGACTGGCAAAATACCATCGTCAAAAAGAAGCATATCAGGAAGCCGATAGCCTTCTTACAAGGGGAATAGATTTTGGGATTGTTTTTAATTACCCATATATCGTAGAACAATTTAAAAACTCGTATGGCTACCTGATGTTCAGCACGGGACAAAATCAGGAGGCCCGTGATATTTTTCTTCAGCTGCTAGGCGGTCTAGAAAATAAATATCTTAAACCTACTGTTCTTGAGAATTTGACCCTGACACATTGCCGGGACATCGAATATGATGCTGCCATTGAATATCTTATTGAGGCGATAGACCACAGTCAGAAATACGATATTCTCTCGCGCATCCCCGATGAATGTCTATTCATTGGTGATCTCTACCGTGAAAAACTGCATCAACCGGATTTGGCAACTCACTATTATAATATTGGAGCCCAGGTTTCTCTCGATATGGCTGAGCATGGATTTAGCTTGAAGGGTGAGCGACTTAATGTCGTGCAGCGTCTTGAGAACCGTCCAAAGGTCGGCTACAGCCTGCCGGACAAATTTAGCCCACGGCCAGAACCCTTCGCCTTTGCCATTGGCAAGACCTGGAAAGAGATCAATGATCTATTTCAGTTTCACTTGATAAGAAACCACCTGGAGTCAGGTAATAATATTTCGGATCTTCCAGGAAAACTTGGGTTAAAGGCCAGTACCTATTATGCCATTAAGCGTCGTCTGAACCAGCATGGCTACGATTTTGAAGGAGATAATATTTCAAAGTCACTCCACTCCCTCAGGAAGCGCGATCTAATTGCACTGAGAGCCTATGTTAACAGTTGCACGGAACTTACCTGGAGTCAAGCGAATCAACGCTTTGAGAAGGGGATAATTGAATATCTGTTCAAACAGGTTGGCTATCAGAAGACCAAGCTTGCCGAAAAATTGGACGTCAGTTATCCAACGGTTCTCCAGAAGACCAAATCCTTGAAGAGATTGTGACGATCTATATTTATTGTATTGGTTCATGACACCTTTATAAATTGTATCTTCCGCATGTCCTCCATGAGCCCCGATATTTCGGGGCTCTTTTTTTTTAGTTACGCTCTTCATGAGCAACATTAAGGATTCGGTGTAACACTCGGTATCATACTGGCATTAGGTCATTTTTATGTTTAAGTGACTAGAATTAGCCGATGCTAGAAATGAAGCCAAATGACAGAACTTTTTTGCTCTCAATGGAATCAACGATTGTAACGAATAGATACGGTGAATAATGCGATATTATGAGCTAATAGGATTGAAACGAGAGCCCTTTTCCATGACGCCTGATCCGGAATTCTTTTTCGAGTCTAAGGCACACGGCGCGATCATGAATCGCCTGGAAATAGCGCTCCGCCTGAATCGTGGATTATCCGTTATCATGGGTGGCATCGGGACTGGTAAAACGACTTTATCACGATTACTCCTGAGCCGCTTTATCGATTTTGGAAAAGATTTTCAATTTTATCTGATCATGGACCCAACCTGGGAAAATACCCGAGAATTCCTGGTTTATCTAAAACGACTCTTTGGGCTTCGTGGTAGCTCGCTCTATCAATCAGAAATGTTAAATCAACTGGAAAATTTTCTGATTGATACCGCCATTAAGAAAGGCAAACAGATCGTCCTTATTATTGATGAGGGCCAGAAAATGGGCGCAGAGCAGATTGAGGTCATCAGGACATTGCTAAACTTTGAGACAAATAGTCGAAAATTGATCCAAGTGGTTATTTTTGCACAACCAGAATTTAAGAATGTGATAGAGAACCATGAAAACTTTAAAGACCGGATTGCATTTGGAGCCAGTATACCACCCCTGGACTGCGATGATACCGTTGCCTTTGTTGATTTTCGCATAAATCAGGCTGGATTTGAGGGTGATGAACCACTTTTTTCCACTGAAGCCAAAGAAATGATATTCCAACAAACAGGGGGATATCCGAGACGGATCGTCAATATGTGTCATCACTTGATAGTAGACATGCTGGTCTATAACAATAAGCTTATAGATGGTGCGGCCGTGCTCAATCGCATAAATAGTGACGAAAATAACTATGCCGGCTGAAGAAAAAGATTCGGCGGCGACCAACCGCCTACTTGATTTATTAAGATCTCAGCAGACCGGAAAATCCACTACTGAAGGGAACGCCAGTGGAACAGCCGATACTGTTTCATCAACAGAATCAGCTACAAATGAGTTCGAGGACTCACCCCCAACAAGTACAATAAGCTCAAATATAGTACCGGATCCAATTGTGGATCAGCCAGCCTCTCCACCAGAAGCCGATAAATCGGTCAGTTCTGAAGAAATAATGGCGAAGCTGGGAAATATTGGCTCAAAGAAAAAGGAAGCCGACCAGGAACAAACCAGATCGAAATCCCCGGTGGAAGCAAAGGCGGAACCATCCTCCCCCCTCGTGGATAGTGTGGCACAGGGTACTGCGGCTGCTTTGACTGATCCATCACTAGCTCCAGCTCAAGACCAAGAAATCGATAGAGGCAATTCGGAAAAAATCGCTGAACTAGATCTTGAACCTGAGCTGGATACTCAGCGAATTGAAGCAGAACATTTTCAAGTTCACAAGAGCGTCAAACCACCCGTGAAGATTCTGGATTTACTCTTCGAGTTTAGTAACTGGGCTTTAGGCATTAGGCGAAAAATTACGATTCAAAGTACCTCCGATTCCATTCGCATTATGAAAATATTATCGGTGGGATCCAGGAATCTTGTTCAGAGTATGGAGGAGTATAATCTCCCATACGAAACTGAAGACGAAAAAATCACGCACTGGGATGAACTCCTATCTCTGCTCCTGGATAAACTCGATCCAAAACTCTGGAAAACGGACACGATGTTCCGCACCTATTCCTCACAGATCGAAACTCAAACCAAGGTGTTTAAAGCCCCGCCGGTAAAGGGCAAAGAGATCAATGATCTCATCACCTGGTCCGCAAAGAAGAATCTGCCCTTTAGCGCAGACAATATCAATATTGATTATCAAATACTGGAATCACTTAAGGATGAAGTGAAGAAGAGTATCATTATTGGTGTGGGGAATAATGAAACCATCACCCATTTGAGTGATCTCTATAAAAAAAGAAAATTTGATTTGCAAACGGTAACTACCATTCCATTTCTGGATTGGCAAACCTTTAAACACTGCTACCCTGATCGTCAGCGCGGCTGCATAGCCATCGTTCATGTAGGTAAGAATTCCACAACGATTACCATGGTAAAATCGGGTCGAATGGAATTCAATCGGGAAATGGCAGTGGGGATGAAGGATTACCAGAAGGCTCTAATACAGCGCGTAATGGTCGGGAACGATGCGGTCAATATCACTGAAGAAATGGCGATTGATTATCTCTTGCGTTATGGAATTCCCCAGGATATTAAGCAAGAAATTCCTGAAAACGGGATCAGTCTCTACAAGATTTCAATTTTCCTGAGACCCATTACCGAGCGCATGACCAAAGAGATAAACCGCTCCCTCAACTACTTTAAAAAACAGGTCGCTGATGTAGAATGCCAGGAGATTTATCTAACAGGACCCGGTGCTTCAATCCCTCATCTGGTCAAGGTCTTCAATGAACAACTTGAAATAAGTACAGAACACTTGAATCCCTTGCGACAGGGCGACTTTGAATTTTCGGATGAGATAGGTCTTAACTATCAATTGATCCCAATATTTGCAACCAATTTTGGTCTGGCGCTTAAAGAATCATCTGGAATTAACCTGCTGCCTACTCAGCGGAAACAACATTTTCAGTTCAGGATGCTCAATAAATTATCTATGTTTGTTGCAGCTGTATTGCTGCCACTTTATCTAATGCTGGGCTATTTCTCATATCTTGAAACAGGCTATACGAGAGAGAATGTTGCTGTTATGAATGAGCAATGGCAAAAACTTTCGGAACAATCTCAAGAGTATTTTGTTATGCTGGATGATCTTGAATATCTGGGCAATTATTGGGGCTACTTATCCAATGATAGAATAAATTCTAAAAACCAGATTAAACTCTTGAAGCTTTTATCTTCCGAGGTTCCAGACAACATCAAAGTCACATCCCTGGTGTTTCGGCCTGCCAGTTCAAAGGAGAGCGGTAAAACGATAAAGCAGGATTCCCATGTAGATCGGATAGCCCTGAGCGGATTTGTGCGTGCCCATGCAGGTATAGCAGATATTCAGCTGACAAATTTCATCATGCGTCTGGAAGGTTTAAATTTGTTTACAAGCATTGAAAGAGAAACTCAAGGCTCTACCAATTCTGATGACACAGGGCTCATTTTTACCTTGAAAATGGGAGTGGGTATTTAATGAATAAAAACCTATTCTTTGGAACGATTATCACACTTTTTCTGGCAACGGCAGGATGGACATATTATACATTTGGTGTTGCCGGGAAAGAGATATCCACCCTTGAGTCGGAGTTGGAAGAAATAAATAGTCGTTTTAATGAGTTAGCCATGGTTTCAGAAAGCTACGATGATTTCAAGCTTCGTTTTGCAGAAAAAGTTGCCGAATTTGACACCCTGCAAAATATAATTCCAGATAATCAGGGCTATTCAGAGGTTCTTGAAGAAATCAGACAGACAGCCGAAAAACACAAATTGCAGATTATCTCCCTGGCTCCATCACTAAATGACACTTACCCTGCGCTTTACGCGGAGATGAAGATCCCCAAAAACCATCTGGAATGCTATCCGGTACAAATCAAGTTTTACGGAGACTATCTGACAATCGGTTCCTTTTTGGATGACATTATTGAGCTGAAGTATCAGGTGAATATTGCCAATTTAAAGATAGAGACTGAGATGGAGCATGGTGGTATGCTAACCTGTGAGCTGAACCTGTATACTTATATTTTTATAGCGGGCGCTTGATCAAATGTTTAAGAAAATGAACACTCGTTCTATCGTTTTAGTGGTAATTCTCATCAGCCTTGGGCTGTACTATCTGGTTGATTCAGGAATACTTTCAACAGGAGATGGTGATTCCGATAATCTCTTTGGAATACCCCTGGGAAGTTCGTCTTCTTCACCTGCTTCGGCTCGGGAAGCTTCTAAATTCAGATCTGCTACACCGCTAAGAGCAGTTATCTGGAATGCTGGTTGGGAATCTGATCCCTTTTTCTATGCTGAAGCCGAGACAACGGATGCTCTGGGAGGGGGACTACTTGGTTCACTATTTGGATCAATGGACAGAGGGGACCGACCAAATCTGGCGCTGACAGGTATTTCCTGGAACGGAAATATTGGTATGGCATTGATAAATGGCGATATATTGCAAGAGGGAGACAGGGTGGCCGGTTATCAGATCACAAAAATCTCATTCGGTCACGTTATCCTGCGTAAAGGGACCAGCATCGTAAAGGTCAGTTTAAATGAATAATCGACACATTTTATCCTCAGTAATCATTTTATTGTTAGGCACAACAACCGCATATTCGGCACCGAAGACCGTACTAAACTGGGTCTCAACATTTGTTGCAAACGGTGAAGCTGGTCTTGAAATATCCTTGTCAAACCGAGTCGATTTCAAGGAAGCATTAGCTCAATCACCCCCAAAGATCACCCTCACGTTTCCTAAGACACAATTGATCCAAGATAATTTCACCCGTACCACGAATGTGTCACCGCTCATGCGCTTATCGGTTCGTCAAAACCCACACGATGATAGTGAAGTGATCGTAGAAATGTACTTCTCCAAAATTCCTCAATACACAACCCAGTGGCTGGGTGATGATTTGCTCCTTATTTCCTGGCCGGAAGTTCGAGAACGAAAAGCTGCCCGTCGGCAGAATCGTCGAGCTGATCTGCCTGGAAGCGTGAGCATGAACTTCAAAGGCGCTGATCTGGTGGATATACTCAGACTTCTGTCAGCCCAGCATCAAATAAATATTCTTACAGGTCCAGAAATTGAAGGTGAAGTGACTGTCTCACTGAAAGATGTTGAATTATGGACAGCCCTGGATGCCATTCTCAAGGTCAATGGCTATGACTGGTTCCAGCAGGGCAATATTGTCGTGGTTAAACCACAAGATATTGAGATGTTTGGTGAACTGGAAACTAAGGTGTACAAAATGAATTATGTGGATGCCAGCGCCGTGTCAAGCGCCCTGGGAAATGTGCTTAGTGCCAAGGGCAAGGTCCAGCTCTTTTCACCTGTAATGAAAGGTAGCGCTGGAGGTGGTGGAGGTGCTGGAGGTGCCGGAGGTGGTGCTGAAAGTGGTGGCGGTGGTGGCGGTGGTGGTCTCGC
>JABMPR010000156.1 GCA_013202895.1 bacterium
ATACAATACGGCTGTCCTAAAAACAGTACTTTATTATCCGACTCGATCAGGTGATCTGATGATTGATGCTCTTAATGCTGAGCTGGAGGTGGAAGTAAAATCGAATCAACGATCCAGGCGTATGTTCAACGATCCATTTGCCAACGATCCATTTTTTGGCGGATCACGGAAAGCGACAAAAAATTATCTCTCGAATTCAATTAATATTAGTGTTAAGAGTCTGCCTGAACCAAGACCTGACAATTTTAGTGGCGCTGTTGGCAGATTCCAACTCAAGGCAGAGCTTGACACAAATGCAGTTTTCGCAAATGATGCAGTTGGATTAAGCATTTCTCTGACAGGTTCTGGTAATTTTAAAGCATTAAAATTTCCTGAGCCCACACTTCCTGAGGGAATCGATATTTTTAAACCCGAGCGCTCTGAAAATGTCAGCATAAAAGGCATGAAACATACCGGGTTAAAAAAATCTACTTATCTATTAGTACCAAGAGAACCGGGGAAGGTGGTTATAGATCCCGTCACCTTCACCTACTTTGATCTCAATGCTCAAAAGTATATCACAAAAAGTAGTGGTTGGATCAAGATGACTGTTTACGACGCCGAAGGTACTCAACCCGTCATTACTTCTGGATATAGTAGGGAAGAAGTCCAGCTGATGCAGGAAGATATTCGATATATCAAAGCTGCCGACGCTAAATTTGAGCTTTCTCACTCAGCAATTTTTCCCCTCCGTTTCTGGGGCTTGCATATTCTTGGAATTCTGACTCTTTTAAGCGTCTTTGCATATGAATTCCGCTCTCGCCAACTGCAGGGGAATGCCAATTTGCAGCGGCGAGTGAAAGCTATGAGTCAGGCACGTAAGAAACTTAAAAAAGCCCAACATCTTTCTGAGGATTCACAAGAGTTACGTGCTCTGTTATATCAATTGATTGCCGGTTTTATTGGTGCTCGATTAGATGCTGCTGAAAATGCTCTTGATACATCGGATTTGATAAAACTCCTTAAAGAGAAGAATATATCAGATACAATTGTGGTCGAGACAGAACAATTGCTTGAAGGGCTAAATATGGACCGGTTTGCGCCTGGGGCAGTAAAAAGATCGGCCGCAGAATGGAGTGAGATTACGCGTAAAATTTTGCAGGAATTGGGGAGGGTAATATGAGAATATCCCTTCGTGTACAAATTCTTATTGCCATTCTCATGCCTGTAAATCTAGCCTGGGGTGTTGATTTCGAAAGACTCATGCTATCAGGTAATGAATATTATGAGCAGGGAGATTTTGATGCTGCCATTTTGGAATATGAGCAAGTATTGGCAGCGGATGGAGTTTCAGCATCTCTGCATTACAATCTGGGCTGTGCATACTTCAATAAAAAAGTTTATGGTAAAGCCATTCTGCATTTTGAAAAAGCCAGACAATTGGATCCACGAGACTCCGATATTTTGCACAATCTGGAATTCGGTAAATTATTTCTGAAAGATCGCTTCGAGCTCCCAAAACCTATGCCCTTGGTTGCCTGGTTCTCTGATTTGCGTCAGAGTCTCTCTCTAGCGGAATTACGGTTTTTGGAAAAATTGTTATTTTGTATCTTAATTATTTTCGTCATCATTTATCGCTTCAATCGTGCTCGACAGATAAGTAGAGTGATTCGGGGGGCTACTTTTAGCGCTGGTCTATTATTCCTTTTTTCGGGAGGTTGGTTAATAGATCGAGTAACAGCGTTAGAAGAAAAACAGGCGGTCTTGCTAGTTAAAGAAGCCAATATCTCCAGTGCTCCCATACCAGGATCAAGTACCTTATTTGTAATTCACGAAGGAACATCTGCCCAAATTTTGGATGCCACAGATACCTGGTATGAAATTAGATTAGCAGATGGCAAAACGGGATGGATCAAGAATGAAGCTGTTGGCATTTTTTAGTATCGTTGTACCGTTAATCTTGTGGGGACAGTCCGACACATATTTAGATGAATCATTTGACCCGACCACCTTGCATGATTGGCCAAACTCCAAAGCCAAAATCGAAAATATCAAATCTTTAAATGATTTCTACGCTGGCTTGAGTGACCAAGCTGATACAGTTGAGGTGGCAGAGTATTTAGATTTTGTATTTCGGGTTCAATTGGGAAGCACCAATGATTGATGTTGCCATTGCCCTTGAGGAAAGAGCAGTTGAGACTTTTGAAGATGAAATCATTATTCAATTTGACAGTCCCTATTACAAAATTCGAGTTGGCAAAATGAAAAATCGGGAAGATGCCCAAAATTTACAGCAATTTGCTATCAATAATGGGTATCGACGAGCCTGGGTTATCAGGACGGAGAACACTCCATCAAGTGAAAATTAGAGTGGGAGAATTATGTCCGGTCACAGCAAATGGTCAACCATAAAGAGAAAAAAAGCCGTAGTCGACGCTGCACGAGGCAAAGTTTTTACACGCATCGCCAAGGAACTCACGATTGCAGCACGCGCTGGAGGTGGTGATGAATCAACAAATCCACGCCTGCGAACCGCAATGAGTACTGCCAAGGGGGCAAATATGCCCATGGCTAACATTGAACGAGCCATCAAAAAGGGTACCGGCGAGCTTGAGGGTATGGTCATTGAAGAACTCGTGTATGAAGGATATGCCCCTGGTGGGGTTGCGCTCATGATGGAAGTAGCTACGGACAACAAGAATCGCACCGTCTCCGAAATTCGACATTTGTTGAGCAAGCATGGTGGCAATCTTGCAAATGCGGGAGCAGTTGCCTGGATGTTTGATACCAAGGGAGTGATTCAGATACCAGCAGAAGGGGTTGATGAGGATGAGCTCATGCTGGCTGCCCTGGAAGCTGGGGCAGAGGATTTGAGCAACGAAGGTGATTATTTCGAGATTATGACGGCCTTAACCGATTTGAATACCGTCAATGAGGCAATTCTTGGGGCCGGCTATACGATAGAAGCCGCTGAACTTCAGCATATTCCAAACAATTTTACTGAAGTGAGTCCCGAGGATCTACCCAAAGTAGTCCAACTTATGGAAATTCTTGATGATCATGACGACATGCAAAAATTATCCGCCAGCGTGAATTTTACCGATGAGATGCTGGAAGGATTGGAGTAGGGTCTGAGAATCATTGGAATTGATCCCGGTCTGAGAATTCTGGGGATTGGTGTCGTAGATTATGATGGAAATAGGTTCCAGGCAGTATACTCAGGGGTAATTAAGACCAAAAATAGTGATACACTGGCCGATAAATTGTCGGTACTCTATAAAGGCATTACACAGGCCATAAAAACCTATCAGCCTGAGGTTTTATCTATCGAAGAAACTTTCTATGGCAAGAATGTAAAGACTGCCCTTTTGATGGGACACGTCAGGGGAATTTCCATGTTGGCTGGCCGGCATGCAGATCTTGATGTATCTGAGTATGCTGCCCGAAAAGTTAAATCGGCTGTAACCGGAAATGGCGCTGCGGATAAGCAGCAAGTGCTCTATATGGTCAAACGCTTGCTTAAGTTAAAAGAGGATCCAGTGACCATGGATGCCTCAGATGCCCTGGCAATTGCTATCTGTCATGGTTTGAACTATAAATTGGCAAAGCTGGGATCCTGATGTACGAATTCATTTGCGGTAAATTGATCAGCAAAGATCCAGACCTCATCATCATTGAAACCGGTGGTGTAGGTTACCGAATAAAGATCTCATTTAGTACATTTGAACAATTACCTGCCCGGAATGAGCAGGTTACAATTTATACGCATCTACACGTTCGTGAGGACATTTTTGATCTCTATGGGTTTGCCCAGAAGGCTGAGCGAGAATTCTTTTTCAAATTAATCGCTATATCCAAGATCGGTCCAAGGGCAGCACTTGCCATCCTTTCAGGTGGCTCACCAGCAGACATTAGTAACTGGATTATGGCAGAAGATGCAAAAACTATCGCCAAAACACCTGGTATTGGGCCAACTACTGCGAAACGTATTATTCTGGAATTGAAACCCAAAATCGAAAAAGGTTTCGGCAGTTCAGAGCCAGGTAATCTTACATCCAGCCTGGGGACCAGTACAATTGAGGATGAAGCGATCATGGCCTTGGAGGCACTTGGATACAGCAGGTCTGAAGTATATAGCAAAATTCGAAAGATCGTCAAAGAGAGTGAGACTGCCCTCACAACCGAACAATTGATAAAAAAAACATTACAGAAATAGCTCTCAATAACATATTGTCCATGCAATCCCTCCTAAATCCTTAATTCAAATGTAGCCAAGCATGTCATTTGCAGCATACAAACAATTATGATTTACGACAAACTCGTCATTGGAGGTGGGGTGGTTGGCTTGGCTACTGCCCTGGCAGTTAAGGCAAAGTATCCAGACGAAAAACTGGCGGTGCTTGAAAAGGAGCAGGATTGGGCAATCCACCAATCCAGCAGAAACAGTGGGGTCATCCATGCTGGCGTCTATTACAAACCTGGAAGCAGGAAGGCAGAATTCGCCCGGGTCGGAAATGCATCGATGTATGCGTTTTGTGAAAAATACGATATTCCCTTTGAACGATGCGGAAAATTAATCGTCGCCACTTCAGAAATGCAATTAGTAAGCCTGAAAGCATTGCATGAACGAGCATTGCTTAATGGACTGAATGTCAGTCAGTTAGATGCTGACCAGGCACGACAGATTGAACCCCATGTAAATTGTGTTGCCGCTTTACATATTCCATCAACTGGTATAGTGGATTATGCAGCTGTTGCATCGAAATATGTTGAATTGCTTAAAGACGAGGGTGTTGATCTGATTCTCAATTGCCAGGTTAATGGTTTACGTGAACATAATTGGGGCTACTCGTTGGCAACAACCCAAGGGGTTTACCAAACCAAGTTCCTGATATCATGTGCAGGCTTGTATACAGATCGAATAGCTACAAATGCTGGAGTTGATCCGGAAATGAAAATTATTCCCTTTAGAGGTGAATATTGGCATATCACGAAAGAAAAACGTCATCTGGTGAAAAACCTGATTTATCCAGTGCCAAATCCAAATTTTCCATTCCTGGGTGTACATATGACCCGTCTCATCGATGGCAGTGTCCATGCCGGTCCAAATGCAGTCCTGGCATTCAGCAGGGAAGGTTATAACTGGGGCACTATTAATGTCCGTGATATATTTGATACACTGAGTTTCCCGGGATTCTGGAAGTTAGCTGGATCTTATATGGACGAAGGTCTGAAGGAAATGTACCGATCTGTGGTCAAATCGGCATTTCTAAAATGCATCCAGGAATTAATCCCCGAAATCCAATCCAAGGACTTGCTTAGAGGAGTAGCGGGAGTGCGGGCTCAGGCATTGAGACCCGGGGGTCAACTCATTGATGATTTTGAACTTCTGGAACGAGAGCACGCCATATTCGTCCTGAATGCACCCTCGCCAGCTGCCACAGCAAGTCTGGAAATTGGTAAATATATAGTAGATACAATCAATTGATTCTAAACAATCTAATCACTTCGCTGGTATTTTAATAAACTCAGTTTTCCGTCTGCCGCTGTACTGAGAACCATATTTGCATCCACGGGTGTGAGTGTGTTGATCAAGCCATCACTTATCCGATAACGCCATATTAGCTCCCCAGTTAAACTGTCAATACAATAGACCCACCCATCTTTGGTGCCAAAAAAGAGATTTCCATCCTTTTCCATCATCATAGATGGCGCAAAATCATAATCATACCCGGCATCCATACTCCATTTGATCTGAAATTCATCTGACTTACTGTGGATGGCGAATACAGTGTCATTCATTGTTCTGGCAAAAACAGTCTCACCATCTTCAGAAATGCCAATCATTTCCCGAACCTGATGTCCAGTTTTCCTCCAGATAGTTTCACCGTCACTCATGCTTATTGAGGTCATAGCCCTATCCGGAGCAACAATAAACACCTTCCCATGGGCTGCGACTGGCCAGCATGCCGCAGGAGAATACAATCTCCCGGGTTTACCTGCGGACCATTTCCACAGCAGTTTCCCTTTTTTGGCATCCAAAGCATAAAAGGAGCCATCCCAGGCTCCAAACATCAAACGCTCATTTTGCAGCACGGGTCTGGTTTCGATGTATCCATCAATATTTGAATATTCCCAAATAATCCTCCCATTTCTCAACTTCAGCGATCTCATAATCCCATCACCACTGCCGATATATATCCTATGTTTGTGTATGAGAGGAGAGCCCAAAACAGGCCCCGTCGTTGTTACTTGCCATTTGAGTTTCCCATCTGCGGTGGAAAGGCAGCTAATTGTCGAATCAACGGATCCAAATACCAGGCGAGAGCCATTAACCGCTGGTGTTGAGTGAATTGCTCCGGAGCCATTCCATTTCCACAACTGCTCACCGGTTTCCAGGTCTAATGCATATATACTGCCCCCTATATTACTCACATATACATGATTCTTGTCCAGAGTTGCGGCTGATGTAATGATTGATCCGGTTGAAATCTGCCAGACCAGTTTTACTCCAGATAAATTGTTTTCAGAATAGTCAGGAAGCTCTAATCGCAAAGAATCACTCGTGTCGAAATCTCCGAGTGGTAGTGTATACCAGTGCCTAGAACTATCAGCATCAGGTCTTCGTTCATAAAATTCAGCTCGATCTGGATATAGATGCACAAGAGTATACCCTCTGGGTTGCTCTCCTCTGCTCAAAGTAGATCGACTCATGATTCCCGGTAAACCTTCAAAGGAACGCACTTTATTTGAATGGCCGTGACCATGGAGTACAGCCTGAATGTTAAATGGCTTGATTATCTCCATAAGGGAGTACCAGTTATCAACAGCTGGGTCAAGGGGGTAATGCATGACGATGAATATCTTTTGTCGCGGATCAGTCAGTGTACTGAGGATGTTTTCAACCCAGACAATGTCATCTGGATTTATGTAGCCATCGCCCATTCGCATTATGGGACCCTGGTGAAATCCTATAAATCTGTATTCTCCTATTTCAAAATTGAAACGGTCAGGACCCCATAGTTGTGAAAACATGGCCCCGCCGGACGAAGACCATTTGGTGTCGTGGTTACCAGGGATGATATGATAGGGGATATCCATGCTGTCCAGAATGGTTTTTGCAAGGGGTAGATTTTGACCTGCGTCCAATTCTGAAATATCACCGGAGATTATTGCAAAGGAGGCGAATCTTTCCGTTTTGATATCGTTGACAACAGCCCGCAGATCTTCAGCGCCAGTTTTTGTTCCAATGTGGGTATCTGACATCCAGGTGAAAGTGATGAAAGTAGAATCGATAACTTGAGACCAGGCAAAGCTGGTGACAAGTAAATAGAATTTTAGGAACCTTAGAAGCATCGGCAGAGAGTACTCTTTTTGATTCAATATAAACGACGCTATTCTTTGAAGGAAGGATCAAGTAAACACGTGAATCTGTCAAATCGATATATAATATGACCCAGTCTGAGAAAAGTGAGGGATCTAATTTTGATCTGCAGCGTCTTGGTTCAGCACTATTTTCAATTTTGACCTTCTCTTATCACCATTAGATTGAAAGCTGTAATTTTTGGGTAAGGACTCGCACAGATGAAGCAAACTGCATTTTATGCAATTCATAAATCACTGAAGGCCAAAATGGTTCCTTTTGCCGGTTATGACATGCCGATTCAGTTTGAAGGAATCATGGCTGAACATGAACATGTGAGAAATAAGGCCGGGCTCTTTGACGTGTCCCACATGGGAGAATTTTGGGTGCAGGGTCCAGAAGCACTTGAGTTCGTAGAATACGTCACTGCAAATAACGTTGCAGCATTATCCACCGGTCAGGTCCAGTATTCAGTTATGTGTTATGAGGATGGTGGAATTGTCGATGATTTGCTGGTATACAAATTTGACGATCGATTTATGCTGGTCGTTAATGCCTCAAATGTGGATAAAGATTTTGCTCATTTGAAGGCGCTGGACAAAAAATTTAAAGTTCAACTTAGCAACGCTTCAGATGAGGTGGCCCTACTTGCAGTTCAAGGACCCCATGCTCAAAGCATTTTGCAAAAACTGACTGTGGCAAAATTACAGGATCTTGAATTTTACCATTTTGGGGTAGGTCGGGTAGCTGGAATAGAGATGATTATCTCTCGTACTGGTTACACAGGCGAGTTAGGCTTTGAGCTATACCATGACACTGAGGTTGCTGAAGCTTTATGGAATGCGCTTATGTTAGCTGGCGAGGAATTTGACCTGGCTCCCATCGGTTTAGGTGCCAGAGATACTTTACGTCTGGAAATGAAATACTGTCTTTACGGTAATGATATTGATGAAACGACAACACCCCTCGAAGCACGACTTGGTTGGGCTGTGGATCTGGACAATGGGGATTTTTTAGGCCGGGATGCGCTTCTAAAGCAAATGGAGTCAGGATTAGAACGATTTTTAGTAGCTTTTGAAATGCAGGATCGAGGGTTGCCCCGTCGTGGCTACGAGATTTATAAAAATGAAGATAAAGTCGGGCACGTCACCAGTGGTGGTCAGAGTCCAACGCTTAAAAAAGGAATTGGCTTAGCTTATATCGATAATCCATATCACAAAATTAATACCGAATTACAGATCGATATCCGTGGACGACGACTCGGTATAAAAGTTGTGAAACCACCATTTATCAAAAAGAAAACCAGTTAAAAATGGCTACCAGAAAAAAGAATATCAGTTTGCAGGAAAAAAGTCGGGAAATTCTGGGCATTCTCACAATGGTGCTGGGTGTGTTCGTTTTGCTAAGCCTCGTTAGTCACGAAACCACCGAGGAATTGAGCATCATGCCAGGGGTGCATTTTCACAATTGGATGGGATACCTTGGGATTTTTATTTCTTACGTCTTGTTTAAAATGTTTATCGGATGGGGATCGCTGGTTATTTCAGCCTTGATCGTTATTTGGGGGTACGCGATTTTTGCAGAGAAGGATTTCCAACCTGTATTCAGATTTACTGGTTATAGCCTGAGTATTACACTAATTGGCATGGTACTTTTTAATCTTATTGGAGCCAGAAGTGGCTTATCCAGTGAACAGCTTTACCGCCATGCGGGATATCTGACCGTAAATGTTGGTCAGTTGCTACGGGACTTCCTGGGGCTCCCAGGAGCGGTATTGATTCTGTTTGCCATGGCTCTGGTTACGATTCAGGCCTGGAGAGGATTTTCATTCCGGCAGGTCAACGATTGGATTGAAGATCGTCTTTCAGAAATCAAAAATAAATTCAAAATCGCAGCAAGTAATCGTGCCAAAATAAAAGATCTCAAGGCCAGGTCTCAAGCCCCAATCCAAAGGGAAGAAACAGAATCTACAGACCAGTCCAAACCCGAAACTGATCCAAATGAAATGTCTGAGACTGCAGCGTTGGAACAAACTGAACCACCCCCGATTCAGCAGGAGGAAAGCCTGCCAACAAATCTTGGTAAAGCTGCTCAGACCATTTTAAAACCCAATGAGATTGAAATTGAAGATGCCGTCATTGAAGATGAAGTTGATTATGATGAAACCCAGGGTATGGTTCCAAAACGTGAATACAAATTACCATCTGTGGATCTTTTGTCAGAACCACCGCCCATATCCATGGGACAATCCAAGGAAGTATTACTAAGAAAAGCTGAATTGCTTATTCAAACTCTGGAAACATTTACGGTTGAAGGTCGTGTCACAAATATTGCACCTGGTCCAGTGATTACGCGTTATGAAGTAGAACCGGGACCCGGTATCAGAGTTGCCAGAATAGCCAGTCTTTCAGATGATATTGCCAGGGTAATGGAAGCCCAAAGTGTTCGTATTATTGCTCCTATCCCTGGAAAAAATTCAGTTGGCATAGAATTACCAAATGACAAGCCTGAGATCGTCTATTTTAAAAGTGGGATCAATTCTTCAAAATTCTCGGAGCCAAAATCAATATTAACCATCGCCTTGGGAAAAACCACCGCCGGTGAAATCTTTGTAGCTGATCTGGCAAAAATGCCTCACTTGTTGGTTGCTGGTGCAACAGGCTCCGGAAAATCAGTATGTGTGAACACTATCATCGCGTCTCTATTATATCGTGCTCGCCCTGACCAGGTCAAATTCATTATGATCGACCCCAAAAAGCTGGAGCTCTCAATCTATAAACGTCTTCAGGGATATCATCTTATCACCAGCGAGTCTATCGATGAGTATGTGATTACTACGCCAAAGAATGCCATACATGCGTTACGATCTGCAGAGTTGGAGATGGAGAAGCGCTACAATTTGCTTTCCAAACAGACCGTTCGAAATATTGATCAATACAATGAACGCGCTGAGAAAGAGGGTTATAGTCCATTACCCTATATTGTGATCCTGGTGGACGAGCTCGCTGATCTGATGATTACTGCAGGCAAAGAAATTGAAGAACCCATTGCTCGTTTGGCACAAATGTCTCGCGCAGTAGGTATTCACCTGGTGATAGCAACTCAGAGACCCTCCGTCGATGTAATCACTGGTGTAATTAAAGCTAATTTCCCAACACGTATTGCGTTTAAAGTGGCTCAGAAAAATGATTCGCGTACCATTCTGGATCAAAACGGTGCTGAGAAGCTGCTGGGCAACGGCGATATGCTGTTCCTTGCTCCAGGTGCCCCTGGGCCGGTGCGCCTACACAACGCATTCGTGACACTTGAAGAGATAGAAGATGTTCTGGATCATATCGTAAAACAACCAAAGCCCGAGGAGGAACTTCTACCGGGTATTGTTGAAGAACAAGATCCAAGAATTTCTGGTACAATAGGAGGGGGTGAACGAGATCCGCTATTTGATGAAGCTTATCGACTTGTGGTTCTCCACCAACAAGGCTCAGTAAGTATGATTCAACGTCGTCTTCGTGTTGGATATGCCAGAGCTGGAAGATTGATTGACGAACTTGAACTCGCAGGCGTTGTTGGTCCCAATACAGGGAGTAAGGCTCGTGAGGTATTGATTGGCCCTGAAGTACTGGATAATCCTTCATTTGATGAAGATATCCTTGATGATTAACAATATTCACTCTTACAATTCGTGTTTTATTTCATTAAGGGTTATCAGAATTCTAACTTTAATGCAGCTTATTCTCATTTCTCAAATGTCGGCGGCAACTCCTCCAAAGAAATTGACTCATATCATAGACCATTTTATGAATATGGAAGCTACCAGTCTTGAGGTTCAGCAGGTTATTGAGTGGCGTTTCTCCAGCAATAGAGACTCTATAAATTTCAGAATGGATGTGAAGGCCGGGCGCAATTTTCATCTGACTCTGGCTAGTTTTGGAATGGAGATTTATGTAACTGAAGCAGAGATGATGACCATCAATCACCTCAGACAGCAGATCCTTTATGAAGCCGCATCACCTCATGCTTTGATTAATCAGTTGTTTGTTGGTGGTGATCTGAACGATGCTCGTTTTAAAAATGAAAAACGCTTGGAATCAGATCTACGCCAGCTGGATTTTGAATTTGCAGGCGACTTTTCAGATTGGGAGAGTTTATCAGTCATCGTTGATGACCTTGATGATCTGAAAAAGATAATTCTAATTGATTACGACGGGAATAAGTACCTGATCACTCTAAAATATATGAATGAATTTGACAATTTCAGCTTACCTGATATACAACAGGATTTGATTCATTACCAGATTTCGGATTTAAGACCATAATGTTACGGATTTATGATATAGTTAGAGAGCATCCTCTAAAATTTATTGTATCAATAGCAGTAAGTCTGGGTCTGGTCTATTTTTCCTTTAAAGATTTGGAATGGGAATCATTTTGGAATGCCCTAAAATCGATCAATTATTGGATTCTTTTTGCTGGAGGAGCGGTCCTGGTATTTAGCAATGTGATACGAGCTGCTCGCTGGAGAATTTTACTTAGTCCTCAAAAAATATTAAAGAGGAAATATCTCTTTGAAGCAACCCTGATGGGCTATATGGGGAATAATATATTGCCTTTCAAGTTGGGAGAGGTATTGCGGGCAGTGGTTGTTGCAAGGCGCCATGATCTCAAGGTTACCGGTGTTGGGGCAACTGTGGTTGTTGAACGCGGATTAGATATGTTTTCATTTCTTATTTTGGCTGGTATTTACGGTGTAATCGTTCCATCCTTCGAATCGGCAAAACTATTATCATTATTGGGTTTAGGAGCTATTCTATTTGTGATCTTCCTGGGCTTCTGGGTCAATAAACGTCACGATACGGTTTTTCAGAAAGTGGAAAAATATTCTCACGGGATGATCGAAAAAGGTCATCCAAAACGGGCTGATCATATTATGTCAATCTTTAAGGGTCTAGAGACCATTTGGCGTATGCCGCAACCTTTCCATGTCATAGCCCAGACCGCTTTTCTCTGGTTTCTCTATCTGCTGGTCACCATCTTAGGTCTATCGTCATTTAATTTTGATTTAAGTATAGCTGAATTGTTTGAAGTATCCATGGTTCTCCTAATATTCACCACTCTATCGCTCTCTATTCCCGCTGCCCCTGGCTATGTTGGAACCTATCATGGTGCGGTATTAGCAGCTTTAATGCTGTTTGATATCGATAATGATCAGGCTAAAGCCTTTGCCATTGTTCTGCATCTGATGAATTACCTCATCTACACACCAATGGGTGCCTGGTATTTGATGAAAGCCGGTCTTAGTATCAACCTGGCCAGCACAAGCAAGGATGAAGGATGATCCTGCCTTCGGGTTTGAGTCAACTTGATAGTTGAATGTGCCCCAGGGAGGGGTGTAATCCAGACACATTCCTCCCTTGACAGTCTACATTTCCTGCATTAGCATTAAACGCTAATTTTTAATATGAGGTCGATGAGAATCCATTATGGTTTGTTTTCGTTTTGGAGACTTTTAAAAAGGATCGAGGGGAATAAAAAATTCGGAAATTAGGAGTAAACTATGAGTGAATTGAATCTTACAGCCAATTTGATACTGCGCAAACATAAGGAACAGAGTGCTTTGCCAGTTCGGGAAAGAGATTGGGAAAAGATTGAGATTATGGTCAACAGTATCAACACTGTTACCAGCACATTTCAAATCCTGGCATCCCTTGTGTTTGGTCTATCATTCTCAATTATTGCCATGCTTCTTTTGATAATGCGCGGCGGTGGGGATATTGGGTCCGTAGGTACAATGAGTGGAAATTTTGTCGTTTCAGTAATTGTGGGGATAGCCATAGCACTTTTTATTCTCGCCAGACAGCAAGGCATAAATGTAGCCCATGCAGTAGATACAGTGATCAATGAGATGGATTTGGTTCAGAAGGAATTCAGTGCTGTGAGTATGGCTACTACGGTGACTGAAGAAGTCACGGAGGATGGCAAATCTGTTGCTGATCAATTTTTAAAATAGGGAAGGCCATGTTTTGCATACTTTTTTGAATCTAATGTATCATTCAGAATCCACTCCCAAAGAGGGTTTTGCCAAAGAATAAAAAGACGATAAAAGCAGTGCTGAAATCAACAACTAAATCAAAGAATTACTAAGCTTAAACACTATAAAAGAATGTACTAAAAAGCCGCTAAATCTGCTTGCCCGCACATAGGCAGGAAGTTACTTTCGCACGCTTTTTCGCAGCTTGAGGCGCATGAGGATTAATTGATGTTTTTGGGACGTATTTTATTTCTGGAAATATTGATGGAAATTAGCATGCCTCGAGGCGAATTATTATTAAAAGGACTATACGATCAAGGAATTGACCTATAGTCCCGTTGGAATGGTTTTTTAAAGAAGGGCGGTTAGCTCAGGTGGTTAGAGTACTTG
>JABMPR010000157.1 GCA_013202895.1 bacterium
ATTCAACACTTACCCACAGGTGGTGAAATGGTGCTTTTTGATCGAAGCTGGTATAACAGGGCTATGGTAGAACCTATTATGGGTTTCTGCACAGATGAACAGAATAAGCGTTTTATCAAGGACGTTCCCCTGTTTGAGCAGATGCTGGTAAAAGATGGTGTAAAATTATTTAAATTCTATTTTTCAGTATCCAAGGCAGAGCAGCTTGCACGGTTTAAAGGACGTGAAACTGATCCGTTAAAGCAATTCAAAATTTCTCCTGTTGATATGGAAGCTCAACATCTCTGGGACCAATATTCTGTCAAAAAATTCCAAATGCTATCCGAAACCAACCGAACGATTGCTCCTTGGACTATCATTCGATCTGACAACAAAAAACTGGCGAGACTGAACACAATTAAATTCATCCTGGAAAAAATTGAGTATAAAGGGAAGCTTGCTGCCAAATATTTTAAGACCGATCCAGATGTTGTTATTTCTGGGATAGATGAGCTCAAGCTCATGGAAGACTTGCTCATGACCCCTGGTGAACTGCCAGGTTAATCTATTCGAATATTTAAAAAAAAGGGGACTGTCCATTATGCACAGCCCCCTTTTTTATTTTTTAACTAGTTTTAAAAAAACAAAATCAAAATTAATTGTCGGGGTAAACGGTAATAGAACAAAAGCTCTATCCTGAAGGCTGTTAGTGACCCAGGCTGCCTGATCAAACTCAAGGTTAGAGGCGTTGGTAATATTTATCAGTCTAAGACTTACCCTGCCTTTTGCCCCTTCCCAATCTACATCTCTATAAAATGATAGGTCAAGGCGGTGATAGAGTGAAGACCAATTCCAGCTGGCATCGCTATCAAAATATCTTTTCCCGGATGCCAGGGTAAAATCCATACGATAGCCTATTTTGTCTTTAAGTTTCCCATCAAGGATAAAATAAAATTCATGCTCCCGATGTCCAGGTAACAGATCTTCAACACCCTCGAGCTTAAGGTTTGCTCGACTAAACCGGTATTTGGCCAGACTTCTAATCCCTGGTGTAAGTTTCTCAATCGATAAATTTAGACCCATGATATTAGCGGATTCATAAACCTTAAGCCATTCTCCCTGGGTGGTAAACACCGCAGTCCGACTACTGTCCATTAGAATCGGATTGGAAACAATACCATTGAACAGTTCTGCCTGGAGATTATAACCAAGAATGGGCATGAATCTACCTCCCAGACTGACGTTCAATTTTTGAGGAAGATCGAGTGAAGTATCTGCAGGAATCAAAATATCAAATAAGGGTTGATTCAATGTATTGGAAAGTGAGACAGCTCTGATCATGGGACTGGATTGGACGATAGAAAAATAGGCATTATATATATTGGTAGGCTCCCAATTAATCAAGAAACTGGGGTTGACGGCCAGATTTTCCGCCATACCTGAAAATACTGCTTGGAGACTCAAATCCGTGGAAAGGTTAAATGGCAGAGTATGTCGATATCCTGTTTTTCCTTTTACGATCCAACCACTTTGTGTCCCCGATGAGCTGGAGTCTACCAGCGATAATTCAGATGACAATCTCTCAGCACTGAATGCTGCTGAAACCATGTTATTCCCGCTCAGAAAAAGATCAGCCTGAGACGAAAATCCATAGGTTATCATGGAGTTTATAAAATCTCCATTCATCTGCTGATTTAAACCGAGTGGTAGCTCATCTGCTCTTAAAAAACTATGGTAAGTTTTTCCGTAAACACTGCCCTGGGTTAACAATCTGGGATTGAAGCGGTGCAGAATTCGGGCGGACATAAAGCCATTATACCAACTCGAGTGCGCGCTTCGCCCTTGATCACCTAACCAGTGAAGTTTGTCAAAAGTTAGATATGTATTGCCCGAGACTTTGGTCTCCTCTCCAATATCAAAAGTAATTTTCCCATTTAAATCATAAAAATAATAATCGGGTCTGAATTTACGATATACGCTATTTGACTGAACGTTACTCAGGGAGTAAATGGCATCAAAATCAACCCGACGACCTGAAAAATACCAGGAGCCTCCAGCAGGATGAGGACCTGATGTCGTTAATCCACTCTCAACCAATCCCAGGATGGCTCTAACATCCATCTCAGTGCGATTTCCTTCCTTGTAGATTAATTCAGTGACACCAATCTGATCGGTGCTGGTTTGTCTGATATTGCCTGCCTGATGTTCTTCGATATGCTTTACTGCATCGAGATTGAAGGCGGGATAGACATTATACAGATGCCGACTATTCTCAACGGGAACACCATCAATTATATAGTGCGTAAATTCGCCAGTGGGATGTAGCCAACGGATAGGAGCAGATATTTCGTAAGAAAAAGTTTCCATCATTTTGTCGTCGGATTTTTTCAACTCAATATTCTCAGGCTGCTCGAGTCCGGGAATTTGAGATGAAATTTTAATTTCCGGTGATATTAAGAGGGAGTCTTCAACCAGAACCTCTTGCCCACCCAGAGTGACTGGGGCCATGGCAATGGGGATAATGATATGAGTTTGCCCTTCAAAGAAAAATTCTACATCATAAGTTACATAACCCATGTAAGAGCAGACCACCTCAAGACTGTCATGATTCAGACCGCTGAGATAGAAATAGCCATCCACATTAGATGTCCCCCCAAGATAGGTCCCCTTGATCACCAGATTTGCGTATGGAAGGGGTTCCAGGGTATGCGCGTTTCGTATGGTACCAGACAAAGATTTGATCTGGCCGGAAACAAATTGAAATGAGACCAGCAAGACCATAAGGTGTAAAAAAAAGTTTCTTTTATTTTTCATTCTCATTCCCCAAATAATTCATAATCCACTCGAGAGCACTTTAATACCAAGTGACACTCCAATCAAGTAGAGTTCCTGCCTCATAATTAAAAACTGCTGAAAACAATTTGCTTTGATCCAACCATTTCATAAAAATGCGATCGCCATCCCAGAGTGGGAGTTCAGACATCTTCACATCAGGAATCCATTCAAGGTTTCCCTCCGACGAGTCGATGAGCTCTCCTTCATAATCATCAAAGCGGTAGACAAACACATACCAATCGTTTTGGCCATCAAAATTTGGAAAAGTAATGAAACCTTTTAGTTGTGGGTTTGATACTACTAGTCCAGATTCCTCATACACTTCCCTCACAGCACAGGCTTCAGGTGTTTCTCCATTTTCCAGTTTACCCCCAAGACCATTCCATTTTCCAAGATGCATGTCAGCATCTTTTTTAACCCGATGGAGCATCAGCGTATTTTGACCATCTTTAAGATAGCAGAGTGTTGCCAATTTGATCATGAATGTCTGTCCATATATCACTCAAATGCCAAGTCTTGGTCGTGATAAATGTTCCATGAGTAATATAAAAAAGTCCAGCATAATGCCGGACCTTTTATAATCATTTTGATTGGGCTTAGCTATTTTTCACCAACCAATCGCTAACAAGTTCGCCCATCAAAGAAATACCTTCATAGATTTTATCACGCTGGTCAGTGGAAATATCTTTCAGCATCTCGCCATGTAATTCAGCGTATTCTTCCTTGAGTTTGCCAACAAGTGTTTGTCCTTTGCCTGTGAGGCTGATCTTTGCAAAACGACGATCCTCGATGCTCTGGACACGGTCAACTAATTTCTCGGCAAATAAACCATCGATAATACGAGTCAATCGACTCGGAGACAGATGCATGTTGGTCGCCAGTTCCTGTACTGAATATGTTTTCCCAGCCTCAATAATTCTCAGACATCTAAATTCAGCCACTTTGAGGCCGTGGTCTTTTGCGAATAATTTTTCTTTTGCTTCGCAACAGCGAAGAAGGTCAAATGTCAAATCTGTAATTGCACTCGCCTGCTGTTTTAATTTGATGTCCATTTTCATCCCCTTTATGATATGTATTAATTTCGGTCAATGAATCATATTGCCACAATAAACGTGCCAAAATTGGTCTGAAGCATCACAAAAATTTAGCGCCATTTTATTCAAAGACTATCCTTTTCTTTGCCAAAGGCAAGAATATTGATTTTGAAACTACTTCTATTGGCGAGCATTCATTTCGTGAATATTCTGTGTTCCTCTATCCCACTCTATATGTTGCCTGTCTTAGGTTTCGGAGCATTTGAGACTAGTATTATCCCAAATAGTGCAATATTGTTCATGGCAATTATTCGGAAAGCAATTAAATTGCTCTCATGCAAACAGCCAAACCCTATCGGGAAAGTCGATCAGCCAAATATCCTGAAAGTGTTCATATCATAATTGTGAAAGATGGCAAGGGGCGATACAATCCAATGTCTGCTTCCTGGGTCATGTTTACATCAATTGAGCCAGCGATGATAGCCATCTCCGTTGGCTTCGAACGCTATACTTATGAACTCATCGAGAAGCAGGGTGAATTTGTTATAAGCATACCATCTGAAACAATGGCTCGTGAAGTTGATTGCTTTGGTTCGAACTCTGGGAGAGATCTGGACAAATTGAAAGAACTAGGAACGGCGACTGAACCAGCAGCAGTGATTGACAATGTTCTTTTAAGTGATGCCAGCGCAAATTATGAATGTCGGGTGACCGCTTCCTTAAAAACTGGAGATCATATGATCTTTGCTGCCGAAATTGTTGCCAGTCATATCAATGCGGAAGCAATTCAACGATTATTTGTCCTGGGTTCCAAGCAATATGGTGGAGTTAAGTTCGACCAAGATTAGAATGCTCAAACTAATAGAGTGAGCTCAGCTTAGTTATTTCGAAAGAATTGTCAGTTCTCGTATTCATAGCTGCTTACATTGGGCTTTTCTACAC
>JABMPR010000158.1 GCA_013202895.1 bacterium
CGTCCCAAATATCTGGAAGAAATCTGGAAGCTATTCAACTGGGATTTTGTTGCTGATCTTTTTGCACAATAATTCACCGCTCAATCTTGCTTGATAAAAAGGCCGGGGAATCCTCGGCCTTTTTTATTGTCTGGATAGTTAGCAGATTGAAGCCTTATCCCAATCATCAACTTTGGATCTATTTAAATTCCTGGTTTGCACATCCCCCCACTCTACCCTTGTCCCCACAGGATTGTATCGCATATTTTCAGGCGCTAAAAATAATAGAGGAACGAAATGCAGACATTTACTAAAACCATAATGTTGAGCTTGCTATTTGGCCTGGTCTTGGAGGCAAAGAGTGTCCGTTATAATCTTGCCATGTCCGAACCTCACACCCACTTGTTTGAAGTTGAGATGCTTCTTGAGGGGGCCGGTAGCAGAGAAGTTATTGCCATGCCAGTGTGGACACCGGGCTCTTATTTGGTGAGGGAGTATGCTAGAAACGTTCAAGATGTAAGTGCTCGCGATGAAGCAGGCGATCCTGTCACGATTAAAAAGATCAATAAAAACCATTGGGAAGTCAAAGGGACACGCGGACAGGATGTTATTATCACATACCGCGTATACGCCTTTGAGCATAGCGTGAGAACCAGCTATCTAAACTCAGACCATGCACTGGTTATTCCGGCTAGTGTCTTGATGTACTGGGAAAAGAACCAGCAGCGCAAACATCAACTTCACATAAAATTACCAGAATCATGGTCTACTATAACGACCGCCCTAGAACCCTTTAACAAACCAGGCAACCTTGATTTTGTGGCACAAGATTATGATGAATTAGTGGATTCTCCGCTGGAGCTGGGCAATCAACATGTGATCGAATTTGATGCACTTGGTAAGCCGCATTTGATGGCGATTTATGGTGCCAGTAACTATATCGACTCTGTTCTGGTTGCAGATTTAACAAAGATAATAGAAGCCGAGGCAGAAATCTTTGGGGGTCTCCCATATGACCATTATAACTTTATTTTTCATGTGGAAGAGGGTCGTGGTGGACTCGAACATGCCAGTTCCTCGGTCAATTTTGTAACACGCTGGTCTTTTAACGATGAAAAGCGCTACAAGAGTTTTCTCTCCCTGATAGCGCATGAATTTTTCCACACCTGGAATGTGAAGCGGATTTATCCGAAGGGGATTGAAGCGTTTGATTATGATAATGAAAATTATCTCTCAGAGCTGTGGGTAGCGGAAGGGTTTACCAGTTATTATGACGAATTGATTCTACAGCGAGTTGGAATTCGAGATAAAGATGACTATCTGGATGTTATCAAGGATGAGATTAATGAGCTTGAATCCCGCCCGGGAAGGCAGCACCAGGCTGTTACAGAGGCAAGCTTTGATGCCTGGATTAAATATTACCGCCCAAATGAACACTCAAATAATTCAAGTATATCATATTATAACAAAGGTCATTTGCTGGGATTGTTGCTTGACGTGAAAATTATTGCCGCCACTGAGGGAAAGACCAGTCTTGATAATCTGATGATGGCGCTTTATCAGGATTTCGCGTTAAAGGAAAAAGGCTATACCAGCAAGGATGTCCAGTTGGCCTGTGAAAAAGCCAGCGGGTTAAAATTAGATGCGTTCTTCCAGGATTATGTTTATGGATCAAAATCATTACCCTATCAAAAAGTTTTAAATCTGGCTGGTATCGCTATGGACTCAACCACTGAAAAAAGCGCTTGGCTTGGTACCACACTAAAGGATCGAGGAGGTCAAATTATAATCACCCAGGTTATAGAAAATTCTCCAGCCTGGAAAGCCGGGCTGAATGTCGATGATGAATTAATTGCCATTGACGGATTCAGATCAAGATCTTCAAAGCCAGATTATTTCAATGAAAAGGTTCCAGGAGATCGGATAGTCATTACACTGAGTAGAAATGGAGTCATACAGGATATTCACCTGACGGTTGGTTTTTCACCCGCGTCTCTCACAGCACTCAACCAGATTGACGAGCCCGACGATGGACAGAAACGTGTTTTTAGTAAATGGTTGGGAATTGAATGGAGCGAGGCTCCAGAAGAGTAAAATATTTTATTGATAAATTTTTGTTATAAAAAAACCCGGGACAGATCCCGGGTTTTTATTTGATATTGTGTCGTCCTGAAAAGAGTTGACCAAACCAGGAGGTC
>JABMPR010000159.1 GCA_013202895.1 bacterium
GACCCCTGAAGCCCAACCAAGAGGATGATGGCGGGGTTTCCGGAGAGCTCAAGCTCTGCCGTTTTTTCTCCGAGAAGTAAAACCAGCTCGTCATGGATTATAGCGACGATTTGCTGCCCGGGCGTGATAGAACGCAGGACCTCAGAGCCAAGAGTTTTTTCTTTCACAGAGTTGATGAATTTAGCAACGACTTTGTAATTGACATCGGCTTCAAGCAGTGCCCGTCGAACCTCACGCAGCGCTTCGGAAATATTGGCTTCAGATAGCTTCCCGTGACCGCGAAGTTTCTTGAAAACAGATTCCAGGTTTTGTGACAGTTGTTCGAGCATTACTCCAAATTCCTCAATCGTCAATTACACATTAAGCAAGTCCATAATTATATATCATTTATTGAGATTAAATCATGAGCTTGTCATAAAGCGGCGGAAGATAGACGACCAACCATGGGTGAGCAAGCCTTGAGTTCCCTGAATTAATCAGTTCCAGGAGTAGTAAATTTGATGAGTAAGATTGGTTTAGTAATCTGGACGTGACTTGTTTAAATGAGCTCTAGCCCAGGGGGTCTTACCTATTCTGCGGAATCACACCTTTACAGCTTGTGCGTTAAAGCAATACCTATCTGGAAAATTGACTTCCCATGGCATGTATTTTGTTATAATGATCTGTCATAATGAACCGCTTGACAAGTTCTTTGTGAAAACGTACATAAACCGCTTGGAAATAGGTTCACTTTCCCCGCGTCACCAACTATAGCTCAGTGGCAATAGCGGGTGAACAAAACCAATACGGAGATGCATTCTAATGGGAGTGTTTAAACTAAAAAAGGGTTATGACATACCTCTGCAAGGTTCAGCAGACCGGCGTGTTGAAAAAGCCCTAAAAGCTAGTGCTGTTGCTGTGCAGCCCATCGACTTTAGAGGCTTGCGTCCAGGAATGCGGGTTGAGGAGGGTGACAGTGTTAAACGCGGGTCGATCCTATTTGTTGATAAGCAAAGACCTGAAATTCTATTTAGAGCTCCTGCGGCAGGAACAGTCCGCAGGATTGTTCGTGGTGAGCGGCGAGCTATTCAGCGGGTGATTATTGATGTAAGTGAAGATAAGGCAGAAGAATTTCCAAGTTTCAATCGCGGTCAAATTGCTGATATGTCAGTTGAAGACGCCAGAACACTACTTTTAAATAGTGGACTCTGGCCAACTTTACGCCAACGACCATTTTGCAAAATTGCAGATCCTGACAAATCACCAAAATCAATTTTCATTTCCGCCGTAGACTCCGCACCCCTTCAAGCCGAAACTGATATGCTGCTCGAGGGTCGCGAGAATGACTTCCAATTGGGTCTGGATTTAATTTCGAAGTTCAGCAGTGGACCAACCCATCTGTCTGTTTCTGCAAAGACGGAAGCATTTTTCTCAAAATTCGAAGGTGTTGAACTCCATCAATTTTCAGGTCCTCATCCAGCGGGTAATATTGGTGTTCAAATACATCACATCGACCGTATACTTGCCGGTGATATCGTATGGTACATTTCTCCACGACATGTGGCTCAAATAGGTAACTTTCTCGCAAGAGGCGTGTATCCTAATTCCAAAACTTATGCACTGACAGGCTCAGAAATAATCAAACCCTACTATGTCAAAGGTCTTGAAGGTGCGCTGATAAGCGATCTTGTCGATATCAACATCGCTCGAAACAAACAACGACTGATCTCAGGCAATATCCTTACCGGTCGTCAAACTGCTGGGGACGGTTATGTAGGTTTTTACGATGATATGATTACGCTTATCCCTGAACTCAGTGGTCGACGATTCCTGGGCTGGCTCCAACCTGGATTTAATGCCAACAGCTTTTGGCGCTTATTTTTCTCCAAACTTACTCCTGGGAAAAAGCTGGCTCCCACAACCGATATAAACGGTGAAGAACGGGCATTTGTCTCCACTGGAGAATATGAAAAAGTTGTTCCCATGGATGTGCTGCCAGTTCATCTCTGTAAGGCCATCCTGGTAGAGGATATTGAATTAATGGAACAATTGGGTATTTATGAGACTTCTCCCGAAGACCTCGCTTTATGTACTTATATCTGTCCTTCTAAAATTGAATTTGGAGATATCATTGAGCAGGGAATAATCGCCATGGAAAAGGAGGGCTGATCGAAATGAAATTTCTCGAACGCTTTCTAAGCAGCATGGATACAAAGATCAGTGAAGGTCCCTTCAAGATTTTCCATCCAATGTTCGGTGCCATCAATAATATGCTATTCACGCCCGGTCATGCCACAAGCAGTGGACCGCATATCCGGGATTCAATCGACATGAAACGTTTCATGGGTATTGTAATATTCGCCCTCATCCCCAGCATTCTGGTTGGATCTTACAATGTGGGTTTGCAAGCCGGAGTTGAAGGTTTATTTGCAGCCTTTATGTTTGGCTTCTTAAAACTATTACCGATTATCGTGGTCACTTATGCAGTGGGTCTGGGTTGGGAAATGATCTTCGGTCACATAAATGGACATGATATTCACGAGGGATTTTTAGTAACCGGAATTTTATTACCTCTAACACTTCCACCCACTATTCCACTCTGGCAGGTAGCCATAGCAGTGTCTTTTGGGACAGTGATTGGGAAAGAGGTTTTTGGCGGAACTGGCATGAACCTACTCAATCCTGCCCTGACTGCCCGAGCCTTTCTTTTCTTCACATACCCCGGAAATATCTCAGGGGATAGTGTATGGGCGGCTGTTGATGGATATTCTGGTGCAACTCCTCTAGCAGCCGTGGCCGCATCCACGGTTCCAGCAGTTGAGGCATTGAATGCAAACGGGTTTACACTGGACACAATGTTCTTCGGATTTACAGCTGGTAGTATTGGTGAAACATCTACTATAGCCATCCTGATTGGGGCGGCTATTCTTCTGTTTACAGGGGTGGGGAGCTGGCGAATCATGCTGGCAACGACCATCGGTGCCTATGGCATGGCTCTTATTTGCCAGTATTTCGGTACAGATGTAGCCAGTGGCATGAGAACATTGCCAGCCCACTATCATCTGGTTATGGGTGGTTTTATGTTTGGGGCTGTATTCATGGCGACCGATCCGGTTTCAGCCGCCGGAACAGATGCGGGTAAATGGGTATATGGGATTCTCATCGGTGTGATGGTCATCCTGATTCGGGTATTTAATCCTGCCTATCCTGAAGGAATGATGCTTGCCATCCTCTTTGGTAACGTCTTCTCCCCTCTTATTGATCATTTCGTCGTTCAAGCAAATATTAAAAGGAGGCTCAATCATGGCAAGTAGGCCTCGAATCACGAAAGCATACACATTAGGTTTTGCCGCCGTTGTTACCATGGTTTGCAGCGTGCTACTGGCAACTGCCGCCACCTTATTAAAAGATCGTCAGGATCAGAATATCCAATTAGATATTAAATACAATATACTGAATGTTCTTGGTCTTGTTGAAAATGATGATGTTGAACCCGAGAAACTTTTGGCACTCTATGACCAGAAAGTGAAGACCTATGTGGTTGACACTGACGGCAAAATGGTCCAGGGGGTCATCGCTGAAGATGTTGATCTTAAGGTCAATCCAGATTTATTACCGATCTTCACCCGGCAGGAAGGAGATAATATTCTGGCTTACTGCATACCAACCCAGGGCAAAGCACTCTGGTCGACGGTGAAAGGATATATTGCTCTGGAGAGTGATCTTAATACTGTAAAGGGGATCACTTTTTATAGCCATGGGGAAACCCCCGGTCTTGGTGGAGAAATTGACAAAGAGTGGTTCACTGATGCCTTTAAGGGTAAAACCATTTTGAATGATGCTGGAGAGATCGTCTCAGTTGAAATCATAAAAGGGAAAATACGAGCTAATGAGAAAAATCCTGAACACAAGGTTGATGGTATTAGTGGTGCAACTTTGACAGGACTGGGATTGAATCGTTTCATTAAGGCTACGCTGGAAAAATATGAACCATATTTTAAATCAGTTCGTGGAGATGCATCATGAGTCTCTTAAGTAAAAAGAACATGGGATTCGTCAAGGATCCACTCATGGATAACAATCCGATTGCCACGCAGGTTCTTGGTATTTGTTCAGCACTGGCTGTAACCGTCCAATTGCAAACAGCCATGGTGATGTCCATTGCGGTGATCATTGTTCTCGCATTTTCAAATGTCCTGATTTCCCTGGTAAGAAATAAGGTGCCATCAAATATTCGAATTATTGTTGAGTTAGCCATAATCGCAACCCTGGTTATTCTGGTCGATCAGGTACTTAAGGCCTACCTGTATGATATCAGCAAACAGCTCAGTGTGTTTGTCGGATTGATAATCACCAATTGCATAGTACTGGGACGGGCGGAAGCCTTTGCTCTCCAGAACAAACCCTGGCCAAGTTTCCTGGATGGGGTCGGGAATGGGCTTGGTTATAGCATGATTCTGATAACGGTTGCATTTGGACGCGAGCTTCTTGGCTCCGGGTCGCTCTTTGGTATTCAGGTCATACCAGATGCGGCATATGCAGCAGGATATCAAAACATGGGTCTGATGGTTCTGGCTCCTGGGGCATTTATTCTTCTGGGATTGATTATCTGGGTCCAACGGACATTAACCGGCACGGTTGGGGATTAGGAGGTTATGATGGAAAATCTTATAAGTTTATTCGTTGAATCCGTTTTCGTAAATAACATCCTGCTGGCTTACTTCCTGGGAATGTGTTCCTTCCTGGCTGTTTCAAAGCGAGTTGACACGGCTATTGGTCTAGGCGCAGCGGTGATCTTTGTTGAAGTAATTACCGTTCCCGTAAACTGGGCTCTAAATCACTATTTACTGGCTCCAGGTGCGCTTGCCTGGGCAGGACTGCCAGATGTAGATCTCAGTTTCTTAGGATTTATATCATATATAGCCGTCATCGCTGCTTTGGTTCAATTGGTTGAAATGATAGTAGACAGATACAGTCCGGCGCTATACACTGCCCTGGGTATTTTTCTGCCTCTGATTGCAGTGAACTGCGCCATCCTTGGTGCCTCACTCTTTATGGTCGAGAGAGAATATACCTTTGTTGAATCAACCGTTTTTGGGCTTGGCTCGGGCATAGGGTTTGCAATGGCGATTACAGCCATGGCAGCCATTCGTGAAAAGCTGCGTTACTCCCACATTCCAGATGGTTTACGCGGTTTGGGAATTACCATGTTAATCACCGGACTTATGGCCATGGCGTTCATGAGTTTTTCCGGTATCAGTCTGTAGGAGGTTTAGGTGAGTATTCTTGGTTTAATAGTTCTAAGTACCCTTGTCTTTACCGGAACAATCCTGATCCTGGTTGTGATCCTAAATTATGCCACATCCAAACTGGTAAGTACTGGTGATGTTAAGATATTGATTAATTCTGATGAGGATAAATCTCTCACTACACCTGCAGGTGCAACTCTGCTGCAAACCCTGGCGACCGAAAAGATTTTCCTCCCATCAGCCTGCGGTGGTGGTGGAACCTGCGGTATGTGCACCTGCCAGATCGATGCCGGTGGTGGAGAAGTCCTGCCAACTGAAAAACCACATTTGACACGCTCAGAGATCAAGGACAATGTTCGACTGGCCTGCCAGGTGAAAGTTAAATCAGATATGGAACTAAGGATTCCAGACGAAATCTTCAATATCCAGAAATGGGAATGCGAGGTGGTTTCCAATTATAACGTAGCCACCTTTATTAAGGAGCTTGTCGTCAGGCTGCCCGAGGGTGAAACGCTTGATTTCAGAGCAGGTGGCTATATCCAGATTGATATTCCGCCCCACAAACTGGATTATTCTGAATTTGAAATTGAGGATGAATATAGAGGTGACTGGGACAAATTTAACATGTGGCGATATCACTCTGAATTGGATGAAGAAATTTTCCGAGCCTACTCAATGGCTAACCATCCAGCCGAGGGAAATATTGTTATGTTGAATGTTAGAATAGCCAGCCCGCCACCCGGGATGGATGTTCCTCCAGGTCTGGCGTCATCCTACATATTCAATCTGAAGCCAGGTGATACGGTGATGGTCAGCGGACCCTACGGAGAATTTTTTGCAAAAGATTCTCCCCGTGAGATGCTGTATGTCGGTGGTGGTGCTGGTATGGCACCCATGCGCAGCCATATCTTTGATCTATTGAAAACAAAGCATAGCACCAGAAAGATATCTTTCTGGTATGGGGCTCGTTCCAGACGTGAGATGTTTTATGATGACGAGTTCAAAGCACTTGAGGCAGAGTTCCCTAACTTCAGCTACCATGTAGCTCTTTCAGATCCAATGCATGAGGATAATTGGGATGGACCCGTGGGATTCATTCATCAGGTGGTCCAGGATACTTATCTTTGTAAACATGAAGCTCCACAAGATATTGAATACTATATGTGTGGACCACCAATGATGATTGATGCTGTCGATCATATGTTGTACAATCTGGGAGTTGAACCAGAGATGATAGATTACGACAAATTTTAGCGGAGAAACGCAATCAATTTTAAAAAAGGTTCGGGTTATCCGGACCTTTTTTATTAACTTTTTGGGATCTTAGGAGGAAAAGCCATGAACAATTCAATCAGAAACATGAAGGGCGAATCAAAACGTATTATTTCACTGTTTATATTGGGGTTTTTGCTTTTGCTGGTATCGGGTTGTGGTGCTGATAAGATACTCCATTATGAATTTGCCCTCAACGGCTCTACCATGGGAACAAGCTATCACGTTGCAATTGTTGGAGATTCCCTTGATGCTTCACAACGCAGTCTGATTGCGGCCAGTATAGACAGCGTTCTAAAAGATTTTAATCAAATTTTGTCTACTTTTGAAATCCATAGCGAGATTTCACGTTTTAATCGGAACAAGACAGCTGCTCCCATTAAAGTTTCCCCGGAACTGGCACATGTCGTGAAAACTGGTCTTGATTTTTGTGAAAAATCCGATGGGGCATTCGATATCACCGTGGCACCTATTGTCAATTTTTTTGGTTTTGGATTTGAGCCCGGTGAAGATCGATTTCCAACCGTGGAAGAGATCGATGCCTGGCTGCAATTAACCGGCTGTGACAAAATTGAGGTCGGAGATTCAACATTGACCAAGACTGATCCTCGGGTCAGTATTGATTTAAGTGCCATCGCCAAAGGGGATGCCTCGGATCACGTTTCCAACTTTTTGCTGGGAAAGGGTTATTACAACATATTTGTTGAGATTGGTGGAGAAATCATGACCCACGGAATAAACAAATATGGCAAAGCGTGGCTAATTGGCATTGATCGTCCCAATTTTGGCGGAGCACCCGGTGCCGACCTGCAGCGTGTCATCAAATTAAGCGATATGGCTGTCGCCTCCAGTGGGGACTATCGAAATTATCGTGAAGTGGAAGGCATGCGCATATCTCATACCATCGACCCCCGAACTGGAGCGCCCATTGATCACCATCTGGCGGCAGTTAGCGTCATATCTGAAAATTGCATGAAGGCTGATGGCCTAGCAACGTCTGTAATGGTATTAGGACAAGAATATGGTCTCGAGTGGCTTGAAGCATATCCCGATGCAGAGGGATTATTGATCATTCGTGAAGCGGATGGTTCTTTTAAAGAATTCATGACCAGCGGGTTCAGCCAGTACCTGACGGATTGAGTCTAAAGCTGATACTTATTTATCCAATTCAGCACAAAGTCCTGGATATCGGCCCTGTTATTCAGGGGTATCTCAGCTTGTTTCAGGTAGGGTCCAACGGATCGCCTAAAAAGTTCTAATTCCATCTCCACAGGATCATAATCCGGCGGTTTATCTCCAAATTCTTGCAGCTCCAGATTTGATATCAGCGCAACAAGATAGCGAACGATATATCCCATCTTATCATAATTCAGAAACTCTGGTCTGTCTGATACCTGATGGTAATGGCTCCAGCGACCGCAAGTAAAAAATAGATAGGGTTGACCATGCTCCCGTAATACATGGTGATCGCTCAGATCCCCAACATAGCGATTTAATGTGGCTATATTTCTTAAACCAGCTGGTATTTCGGTTTTCAGCAATATTTCAGCCAGGATCGGGTGGCTTTCTGCCCCAAAGGTAAAGATCAAATCTTCCATACTTTCCATAGGTACATCATGTCCCATGAGATCCAGCACAAATCCAGCCTGGATATCCCCAGTGCGTTGATTCTCATAAAAGTTAGTTGATCCCATGTGCTCTGAGAGGAAACGAGGGGGCTCTTCAGCATCTGGAAACAAAAACAGGATATCTCTCTGCCTTTTGACTTGTTTCAGAGAGTGGAGAACAGCAAACCATATGGCTATAGCCGCTGCATTGTCGTCAGCACCTGGTTGATCACCACAGGTATCATAATGAGCCACTAGCATCAGTGGTGCCAATTGTCTATCTTTTCCAGGAAGGACTCCGGCTAAATTGATATAACTTGTGGATTCGATCTGGAAAGGGATTTCGAATTTATCGCCTGAATAGGGTATCAGGCCCGCCTCATTCATACGGTCGACAAGATATTCAAGGGCTAACTGATGACCATGAGTTCCAACCTGACGGGTACCCGGCGCAGCCAGGGTTTCAACATCCTTACGAAGTTGATTCAACATAATCCCTCTAAAAAGACATATATATAGGAACTAGAATCATTTATATAGGTAACTCCCAATCCTGTATATAGGTAACTCCCAATCCTGGTTGAATTATAAATAGCTCTGTAAGCGATCAATCGTGACTGGAGCTGAGCCCTCGTAATGATTGTTTACATTAAGATAAACATCCATGCCGGATTGATCAACCATTCGCTGGATGAGTTTCGCAATACCGGCAATCTCTGCATCCTTTGGTGCCACAATTTTGTTCCAGACCTTCCCGGAGATTTTTTCAATCCCCTGGCGATCTGGTCCTAAAAGACGAATAATGCATGTATTGCTGAGAAGTGACTCATATTTCTCAAATACGTCTCGAATATCCGGCATATAGTAGCCCTGACAGAATGTATGTCCAATACCGCTATCCTGTAACATTTCAAAATATGCTGTGCTTAAAATATTGGGGTTTCTGATCTCAATACATAAGGGAATGCTTGTGTCAATTTTGCTGATAAAATTTACAATTCGTTCCAAAAATAACGCTGCTGAGGACATCTTAAGTTTATTAAGATATTCAAACTGTAGATTAATGGCTCCCACATTTTTAGCAATCCCCGTGATACTAAATAAAAAATTGTTGTATAGTTCCGGCGATAGAAAATGCGGATTTTCAACCAACTTGCCTGCTGAATATTGTTTATACAGATGAGTCAGGCTGATGCTGTTAGGGGCTTTAATCACAAACCGAAATTCAGGGTTTATCGAATTTGCATATTCCTCTACTACAGTTGCATTTGGTAATACTATTTTATCAACACCAAAGAGCGACCAAAACCATTGATCAATCTCAACAGATCCATATTTTTTTGAGTATTCTCTAAGGAAGTTTTCAGGCTTTTCTGAACTATAGACTAAGCCATTCCAGGAAGGGTATTTCCAACTACAGGTTCCGATATGCAGGGCAGCAGGCATGAGGTGAACTTAATCGAAACCTGGGCTTGAAGAAATGATTCAGTTTTGTTGATCTAGTAATTCCACGGTCGAAAGATGGGTTTAAAATAGCTTTTGGGTATATGGACCAAAGAGCCATTTGTAACCCGGAATCTGGAGCTATTGATGCTACTGCTTCCCAGCTGGGGTCATCTCTCTACAATTGAGAGATCATGTCCATCACTCTGGAACCCTTGGATTTATATGCAGTTTTGACCAGCAAACGTGATAATATTTTTAGATAATCAGAGCTGCATGTCCACGATCTTACCTTGAATCCTAAGCGATTAACCAAGACATTTATTGACTGTTTAGCCTATAATATTGATCAAATATAGTTGATCTTTTTCATACCTTAAGACGTTTCAAAGATGCACCACGCCGACGCTGGTAACTTCTAAAGGTGACCGACCCAGCATTCGATGGGTTTCTGAGTACATAATGTGATTAAAAAAAGCACACAATCCTCAGATTTCATGGTGTATTTCCCCGGTTTCCATGACCCCAGAATAAACCAACCTAAACTTTTAAATATCAGGCTGTTACTTTTATCTGTGTTTCTTCCCAATCGTCTATTTGATTACCTCCTAAAATTTTCCAAAGTTAGCAGGAGCCTCACTCAATAATTAACGCCAGTTAAAGATATCTTCGGAGAATTTGGCATGCAGTGTGAAGTACAGATTGTGATATTGATAATCAAGAAATGCAAAATCAGGATCTGAATAGTTTTTAAGTATATAGCCGACACCAAACTGCAGATTTTTAAGCACTACATAATCGACTTCTGTTGCCAAACCAAAGATTCCTTCGCCCAATGGATGCATAAATATATACCGAGCATCCACAATTGAGCTGAGTTTCAGATTCCAGGCATATTCGCCTCTGGATTGTAAGAAATATGTCTGGGTTGTTACATCCTCCTCAAAGAAAGTATCCCTATCCCAAACATAGCGTGTGGCAAAACGTGACCCGAGCCCAAACCTTGGGTTCAACTGCCAATAAGAGTGAGCTGACAGTATGTAGCGATCCTGACGCTGTGGAATGTTAATATGTGTATTTCTCTCCGACACATATGCTAATTTCGCCAAAGCGTTGAATTGATCGGATTCTTCAGGTCGGTAAGCGACACCTGCTTGATAATTTTCACGAGTCTGGGATCCTCCATTCCCAGTTTTGTAGCGACTTTCCCAATGGTCCAATTTCATAATTGCACCAAAACCTGAGAAAATGCGCATATCTCCTCCAAGCGCGATTACACGCTGGAGTGTATTGACATCATCTCTAACTTCATATTTACCTACACCTTTCCACGGCATATCCGGCAAATATTCAAATGAAAGTGCCATAGCCTGGTGGCTGGGTGTGGGTATCTCGAAAGAGTCCACGGTGGCAGTATTCTCCAGTGAGATATTGACCAAAAGGTCCTCTCTCAACTGCCATTTATTATTAAGGCCAATACTGGCACGATTTCGCTGCTCCCCTGTGATGCCACCGATCTCATATTTGGCTTGAATATCCGTATTTTCGCCAACCTGAGATCTAAAGCCAAGCACAGATTGCCGCTTTACACCATCACCCTGGATAAACCTATATTTCCAGTATACTTCCAATTGCTCACTCACCGGGTAAACCAAGCCCACGCTTGAGTTTGTCGGTTTAGTGCGGTTATTCTGATTCAGATTCTGTTCATGCTCAAAGACCGCCTGAATATGGTCCAGCAAGAGGATATTATATTGAGCTCTCAGTAGATTTGAATAATCCTGATTGAGTAGGCTGTCTGCAGCATTCGTCCGCTCTCTCAATGCATTTTCATAGCCTAATTTGAGAGTTGCCTTCTCATTTATCTGACGCTCAACCAGCATATTAAAGATTCTGCTGTTGGTCGTATTACTGGTTCCCATTGATCCGGACTGGTCGTAGAATTCAGAAGTCAACTTCCCATATTTGCTTGAGTTATAATTAGCGCTAATACCATATTTCGTGGAACCTTTTTCACTGCCGGCACCAAGCTGTGAGGCATTATAGAAATCATCTCCAACCGTCCGGAAATAGCCCTTCATATTTAGATCGGGCATTGGACTTAGCATGAGTTCAGTTCTAAATGCTTGACCAACCTGAGATGAGTCTGCTATAAAATCGTCAGGTGTATGGGATTGGGCAAGCTCGGCTGTCACGGTGATCATATCATTGATTGGCACCCTGGTGTCCAGACCATATAGCAGGTAGCTGGCAGTGGCTCGCTCTTCAGCGATGAGCGTGCTTCCCAGGGCGATCTTTTTATTTTGACCAAGCAAGCTCTTGTGTCTGAATCCCCCGATCCAGGATCGGGATGAAGCACTGGTTTCTTTGAATTCATAAGAGATTACTATAAAGCTTGGGTTTCCAGCGCCATCCAATGCTGCCACGGGCTGTTTGAACATGAGCGTTCCATCAACATAGTTTATATCGTAATCAAAAAAGCGGGTTAAATCTTTGGTTTCAAGGATAGTTTCAGGATGATAGCGATCCTTTATGATAATCCGGATTTTCTCAGAGAAACGCGTAATGTTACCATTATCCAGATAATAAAATCCACTAATACCTTCCCCGCGAATTTCTTCCTGCATCATGGAGCGATCGGTGGCTGTACCAAACATCAGGAGCTGGTGATTCTTGTATAAATAACTTCCCAGAAGCCCATTAAACGTGCGATTGTATGCAGTAAACTCAGTCTCCGTCATGTTGGTGTTATAATCACCAAAAAGGACAAAGGATTCGTTCTGCTCCAGCTTGGCAAAGAGCTTCGATCTGCTCTGGGCGTCATAGGAGATTGTACTGGCGTCCCCAAACAAAGGATATAATTCTTCTGGATCAACATCTACAAAGATTTGATCCAGATAACCTCTATCTGTATCCAATGAAGCGGTTAATCTTAATCCTGGTTTCAAACTACCCTTGGCATAGAACGCGGCTCGTCCACCATACATAATATTGTCACCAAGAGTCGCTGTATTCTCGTTAATTATTCCAAAATGGGGCAATCCGTGTGGATCTTGCTCTTTATTCAGGGTTGATAGTCCAGTACTGACTGCACCGACCAGGATTAGGGGCTCCTCAGGGATGCTGTAATGCACGGTAAAACTTTCAGAGTATCCATGAGATTCCATAAGCAATTGTGAACGCTCGCTGGCTTCCATGGGTGCCTGGATGTTAACGTTTACAAATCCTTCTACTGCGGCTATCTGGTGACCAACAGTTTCGCCGTCAATGTCTTCATCCACGAGCGTTCCTGAATTTAATCTCAGGGTAACATTGCTAATGTCGTGTAGTCTATATCCCCACTCATCAAGTAACTCAAATTTAATTTCGCCGATACTTCTGCCATCTGCAGGTAGAATGATTTCTCCAGATACATTTTTTACCTGTTTTAGCGGTCCCAGGACATGGATCGTTTTTTCAGTAGTAAACATCCTATCGCTGGCACCGACTGCCTCCGCGCGCAGGATTACCGGTCCTGCTGGCACCTCAATATTCAAAAAGTCCAACAGCCCATCTATGCGGATAATATCACTGGCAGCTTCTACATCGTTCACATACAGGGTAGCCGGAGAACCTGCCTTGCCGGCGATTGTGACCGAAATATGATTCAGTTTACTAACAGCATTATCTTTGGGCTCAAGCATAATCACTTGTGCCATAAGGCTGGTCGATAAAAGTAGACCGGCGATAATTGTGATCGATCTATTCATTTATCACTTCCGAATCTTCAGGTTTGAACTGCTCGGGTTCATCAACGGGAACCGGGGTGGATTCTTCAATATTCAACTCCACCGTTTTTTCGACACTTTCTGGAATTGGCTCATAAACACTTATCTGTGTCGGATCTTCAATATTGACTTTTAAGACCTTTTCAATGTTGCTTGATAGCGGCATATCGTTCTGGAAGATTTGCACGCTTAAATACAGCTCATGGACGCCATAAACACCTTCAGGTGAACTAATGTGAACAGCTGGAGTAGCCTCTATCTCACCTGCTTCAATTGTATGACCCCATGATTTAAGTGATCCAGCTACATCAACATACTCCATATCGTTGGGCAGAGCCAGCGTAATTGCCATGGAATCTGCGCCTGGATAAGCGGGGAAGCTCATGTTCAACAGTAAAGTTGAGGCCTGGTTTGCTGGAATCGAAAGCGCTGAATCAGGAAGCATGGTTTCCAGAGGATCAACTGGAATTTCAATGGTTCTCTTCAATGATTCTTTGATGACATCCAATTCGAGAAGTGCAGCTTCGCCAACTTCAGCATTCACGAGTACTTCAACACGCCGGTTGCTTGCACGACCCAGCCATTCTTCATTGTCACCGATAGGATAGTGAGGACCTAAACCATGAGTATGCACAAATTGTGGATTTACGTTGTAATTCTCAAGTAAGAAATTTTTCACGCTTGTGGCTCGCCAATCTGAGAGCAACATGTTGAATTCAAGACTACCCCGGTTATCAGTAAAACCTTCAATTACAATTTCAATATCCTTCTGCCAAGCCAAAAACTTACCAAGCTTGTGCAGACTGGGATATGCTGATGGTTTCAAATCTGCAGAGCCAACATCGAACTGGGTACCTTCCAGTACCATGTTGAAAGATAAGGTTTCAACCAGGGTAGAAATCCTGGTCTCCAGGCTATCTGTCACGATCATGTTACCATCAATATCTATCATTTCCAGGTAGGCTGAAACAACACCAGTATTCTGAACCTTTTCATAATCATCCGGTTTCATTGCCACATCAAATTCTGAATGTTTCTCTGATGTCCAGTTACCAAAAGTCCATGTATCTGACTCATCTTCATGAGCGATGGGTTCCAGAACCACAGCATCAAGTTTGGCAGTACCCGATTTGTATATAAAGCCTGGAGGTAATTCCTGATGGAAGCGAATGTCACTGATTGGAATTTCACCAGTGTATTTAATGTCATACATAAATTCAAGTTGGTTAAATTCAGAATCATCCGTACTTGCATTAAAGAAGACCATCTCTACCCGACGATTAATTGCGCGACCCTCTGATGTATTATTATCAGCAATAGCAAGCGTATCACCGTGACCAAAAGCATGGATACGATCCGGACTTATGCCCATGGTTTGGATCAGATAGTTGCGGATGGACATGGCTCTGGATTCAGAAAGTTCCTGATTATCTCTAAAGCCGCTTCCTGGTGACACGGGTATATTATCGGTGTGTCCATTAATATCCAGATTGATCTGAGTCTGCCACTTCATCAAGTCACCAATGTTTTTCAGCTCAGTGAAAATCTCGCTTTGCAGGGTGGCAGAGCCAGATACAAAGCCGACACGGATGATCAGGTTCCAAGGTTTATAAACCAGCAATCTGAATTCTTCAGTGAGCATCTCAGTTCTCATCTCCAGTGTGGATTCTTTACTCAATACGCTGAAAAGTTCTAGTTTCTCAAGTGGGACATCGATATTCAGAGTGTCCCCTGAGAACATGGTAGTCGTCCAAAGGTTTTGAGATTGACCAGTAGAGTCAACCGTGCTATCCGATTTGAAGAGTGTTCCGTATGAAGGCAGACTACTTTCATCGACACTTAGGATGAGATCACCAAGAGCTGTCTCATTAAATATAAATTTGCCAAGACTATCCGTCATAACGAGGGTAGAATTGTTAAGGATCAAGACTGCATTAGCCTGAACATCTTCATCAAAATCATGCACACCGTTCCGGTTCATGTCATAATAGACAGATCCCGTCAAAGTCCCCGGTGTGGCGATCTCGCGTAGGGCGAAATTGGTTTTAGCAATACCTGCTGCTGCAACCCTGACCATTTTACTCTGGGTATCACCTAGATAATCGGGTGAATCAAGAATAATTTCACTGAGATGTGGCAGGGTATATTCGTTGACGCGGATAACATGCATGCCTGCGGTAACATCGGGTACACTGTATTTTCCATATTCATCTGTAAGAATTCGAGCACCATTTTCCATGATCAATTCAACATTTTTAACTGTTTTCTCATTCTCATCATGGATGTGGTTTTGGTTCAGATCATAATAGACTTTTCCTATGATCAGCCCTCGGTCACTGAATAAACCTGGTTTTAAGATCACATCTGCTGTTGCCAGATTTGATGTAACGGGAAAGCCCAGAAGTGTCTGACCATACGCCAGAACTTCATTCGTATTTGTGCCTTCCTTTGCGGTCAGACCAGCGATAATGCGATATTTCATTTCAAAGGTTTCGCCGGGACTCAATGTATCTGATATAGTCCAGGACATTGCCAATCGACTTTGAGTAGTATCTACAACAATATCTGGATCGAAGAGCTTGCTACCATTCCAATATGATGTATTGGGACGATATTTAAAGCCGTATGGGAGTAGATCTTCAATTACGAAATCGCGTATGAAATCATCGACACTTTTATTGGTCAGCTGGACAGTATAGGTGATCACGTCACCTATCTCAATCACGCGTCGATTACTTACCTTGGTGACCTCAAGGAATGGCCGGATGATTTTTGTCCTTGCATTGCTTTGCAGGTTTCCGTCACTCCAGGTACTATCAATTATGCTGGTAACGAGCACTCGATTCTCAATCCAACCTGGCTCAGTTTCATTACTGATGCGTGCATCAAACTCAATTTTAAGTGAATCATTGATCGAAATCTCATGACGACTGAATTTCAGCTGTTTTGTAATGGGATCAACACCATCAAAACTCGTATTGGCATCAGTTAGATCACTGCCTGAAATAAATTCCAGACCCGGCGGTAGATAGTCGTATATAAACACAGAATCTGGGAAAGCGACATCAGCCTGCGTCCCAAAATTCACAATGTAGTGGAGTGTATCTCCAGCTGCCGCTTCTCGCTTGTCAACGGTTTTGTAGACATAGAATGGTGCGGCTCGTAAGGTAACATTAGCACCCACTATGTATAAACCGGGTTGGGTCAGGTTCACATCAAGTTCTCCATCGCTGTAGGAGCTCACGCCTTTATAAAGCACTCGAAGGCTGTATGTACCGGGCAACAGATTGGTAAAAAAGAATTGACCTGTTGAATCGGTATAGGTTGAATCAGAGACGTGATTCGCTGTCTTGCCTAAACCAGATGTAGTGTCAGGATCACCAATGACAATTACCAGAATGCTATCCTCACCGATAGGCTGACCCGTAATATCATCATATAGCCAACCAGAGACGGAATTGAGATTGGTAACCAGTGATCCTTCACTGGGAGTTTCAATTTCTATCTCCTGAGTGGTTTCATACTCTTCCCCAAATTCATTAATGAGAGTATAGACAATCAAATAAAGATCATCCTGATATATGGGAATGAGATAATAACCTTCTGCATTGGTACTGTCGTGACCAGCAATTTCACCGTTATCAGCACATCTTAGCTCTACTCGAACATTTTCTTGCGGTATACCTTCATAGCTATAGATGGATCCATCAAAGGCACCTATCATAAAGATCACCTGTGTGGTATCATCTGCATAATCGGTTTCTGAATAAACCGCTCTGGCGTATGGTGTAGCGACAACAGCCTCAAAAACAACCGTATCTGAGACAAGGGTGCTAAATGCAATCCCATCTACTGTCGCTGTGGTGAAGACAGTGTCTGGAATTGTTCCAGCATCAGTGTAAAAGTTCACATTGATACCATCCGGTACAGGATTGCCAAGATATGAATAGACGTGTGCTGCCAGCGTTGAGGTCGATGCTCCATTGCCAAGAATGGATCTTGGTTGGGCATCCAGGACAACGCTAAGCGGTAAAATATTAGTCGTAGTGACTACAGCTGGAATTGCTTCAACCTCGTTGGAAACCAACCAGGCCCGGTTACCCACCTGGGCACCGTCTTCCAGCATGCCATCTACGATAGCCGTAATTTGGAAATTATGAACATCACCAACATTCAGCGCACCAACATACCATGAGAGGGAGTGGTTTGCTAAATCATAGATATAATCACCACTAGCATCAAGGAATAGCACTCGAGAATCGAGTGTATCCTGGATACTGACTCCGCTAGCATGGTCCGTACCATAATTTGCGAAATCCAACTGGTAGTGAATTGTATCGCCTGGAAACACCTCAAGTTCAGCTGTTTTGGTAAACAGGAACTCGGGACTGGAAAAAACCGTTGCTAACCAGGTTGCCTGGGTTTGCAGGTTCTCATCAGAATAGATATAAGCAGTATTAGCCAGTTCCAATCCATTGGGTAATGGATAGTTTACCTGTACATCTATGATATAGGTAGATTCTGGATCAACTGCATCATTCACCTCATTCCGGGTATTCGCGGCTGGATGCGTGTATTTGCCTGCGACACCCTCGGAGGAACCTTCAGGTTCTAAATCTCCAACATTCCAAACAACGCTATGACTGGTTGAATCATAAATCCCGCCATTTGTTGCATTGATAAATGTGACTTCTTCAGGTAGAGAGTCCACAACCACAACATTCGTTGCAGTAGTGTCCCCTACATTTGCAAAGGCCAGTTCATAACTAATGAATTCGCCAGCCTGGACATAAATAGTGTCACCGACCAGATCGATATCCAGCATGGGAGCACGAACAGTTGAGACATGTGCACCGACACATTCGGCACCTTGTTCACAAACAAGGAAACCACCGTTACGAACTTGAATGGAATAGTTTATTTCATCTGAAACACGGGCTGTGACATACACTGTTCCCGAGTCCTCCGGGGCCAGATCTTCCAGGCTCCAGGTGATAATTCGGGTGTCTGGATTGTAGCTGTGAGCAGGACTTGCATCCAGATACTCAACTTCGTTTGCCAGGGTATCACGGAGTACGACTGCTGTCGCAGTTTCCGTACCCTGGTTTCTATAATCCAGTTGATAGTGTATTGTATCGCCTGCCATTACCACGTTGTTTCCACTGATGTCCAGGAACAGACCAGGAGCAGAACGAACCTGGGTAAGAACAGTTGATCCTACCATACTACCTTCCACACATGAAAGGTAGGCCGTGTTTTCGACAATGGTGCCGTTGATAATCGGATAATCAACATAAGTGATCAATTCAAGAGTATCTGTAGCACCGGAGGCTAGCTCACCAACATTCCATAAAACACTATGAGAAGCCTCATCATATACGTAATCACTAATAGTCGATCCATAGTTCAAATGTGCCGAGAGGGTATCTCTGAGAACTACATCGTGAGCCATTGAATTACCAATATTACTCATTACGAAAGTATAGCGTAATGAGTCACCAGCAAAAATATGAGCAAATGCTATTTTTTCCAGTACCAACTCAGGGAAAGCTGCCAGCGACACAACTTGATCGCCATAGCTGCTGCCTGCATTCGCAGTGGAAATGTGAGCTCTATTTGTGATTTGCGGTCTGGCTTCTAGAAGCGAGCTGACCGTTGTAACTACATTCAGGGTAATCGAATTTCCACTATTCAGTGAACCAAGATTCCAGACGATGACGCCATCTTCAAAGACAGCACCACTGGAAGCTGCTACGAACTGAAGTGGTTCAGGTAATGTATCCCTGACCGATATGGCATGTACTGGATCCGGTGATTGGTTATCAATGGTGATAACAAATGCAACGGTATCCCCAAAACCATACTCCAGATCTTCTGCCCACTTCTCAATGCTTTGAATCCAGGGATTCGCAATAGAAGTGACAGTCGTTTCATCTGAATCGCCCTGACTATTCTCAGCCATGACGTAATTGACCAGATCTGAATTGGGTGGCATACCTTCAGCCACGATCAATTCTAGCGAAAGGCTGAGTGAATCACCTTCTGCAAGATCACCTAATGCCCATTTCACCTCATCTTTATCCAATTGTCCCCCATGAGAGGCATTGGCAAAAATAACATGGTCTGGCAAGATGTCTGTCACATGAGTACCGGTGGAGGGAATATTACCAATGTTATAGACATTGATGGTATAATGAACAGTATCTCCAATACTGGAGACATCTTCGGCAACCATCTTGGTGATCATTAGATCGGCTAACGCTCCGATACTCACTTCAACAGGATTACTGGCTAATTCAAATCCATCCTCTGCAGCCAACCAGGCGATATTTGTTATCGCCTCATCAACAGGAAGATCCGAATTCACCATAACTTCCAGCTCATACACCAAAATCTGACCTGCGGCAATACCTGCCACGTTCCAGCTGACGATCTGACCTGAAATATCAGCGTTCGGTGAACTTGAGATAATCTCAAATCCGGTGCTGACAGTATCTGTGATTGTAAACGGAGTGCTGGGAATGTTACCCATGTTTGAAACAGTGATCGTATAGGTCAAACTCTCACCTGGTGCAACGAAACTTGCACTGGCGGTTTTGGTAATGCCCAACTGATACCCTCCCGATACGACCGTTATGATCGTATTGGAACTACCCACAAAGGTTGTCTCACTGGCATCCTGATGGGATGACTGAGCAACATTCGTGATCTCGGTACCAATTGGGACCTGCCCAAAAACCACGCCTCCCATGAGGGAGATTAAGGCGAGAAATCGTCTCATCTAGCCCTCACGGGATTCGTGTGGAGGGTTATAACCTAATTTAATCACTACTAACCTGAGGAACCTTAGTTGTCGATGGTTACTTCGAAGGTCAGCGTGTGTGTATCTGTAGTTCCGCCACTTTCATCTAAAGTGCTGAATTCAAACACAATAGATCCACCTGACAGTGTTCCACCATCGCCATCGCTGGCATCAGTGATAACACCCTGGGCAGAACCATCAATGGTCATGCTCTCAGCTACATAAGTAGTGAATGTTGGAATTACATCAGAAACAACAATACTGGCAGCAGTACCTGTTCCACTATTGGCAACAAGGACCTGGTAAGTCAATGTGGTACCAGGAGGCTGGTTTCCAGTTGGAGAAACAGTCTTGACCAGGGTCAAGATAGGAGCAGTACATGTTGCTGAAGCAGTAACTGTATCAAATGCCCCGGCATCTCCGTCTGATGTTGCCTTGAAAGTGGTAGCGTCTGCTGCGGCGTCGGCCGTACCTGGTTCGATTATACCAACAGCAACAAAATAGGCAATCCCGTTCTGAGTTAAGGCGCCTGTAAATGTTACAGTTGCTACACTCAGTTCAGCAGTTGAAAGTTCACCGTCACCATCGTCAGCATAGAAGGTCCAAATAACATAATCATAGGCATCAACTGTCAGGTTGAAAAAGTCAGTTCCGTTACCAAGATTCTGAACAGTGAATGAGTAGAAGAGCGAATCGCTTGGATCACCGATAAAGCTGGTGGTCCCTGTTGAATCGATATCAACACTAAAACTCTCAGCAACACTGATACTTGTATCACCAGTAGGATCAACAGTAGGATAAGGAACGGCACCCTCATTCTCAAAATCGACTTCTGGAGCATTATCGATGGTGGCACCCTCGGGAGTTCCAGCAATAACCGTGACTTTGTAATAGACACACATGCTACCACCACCTGCGGCAATATTGCCCAGGTTGACAGTGATAGTATTTGCCGTGGTCTGACCAAAATCACCTGCATCCGGTGTTCCACCTACTTCATCCGTGATATGTGTACCATTTGCCCAACCGGTAGTACCGATATAGATCGTCTCGGTATTATAGGTAACATTGTCAGGGATTAGATTTGTGAACAACACATTATAGGCTACTGCAGTACCATTGTTGGTAATACAAACCGAATACGTGATGACATCACCTGGTTGAGGTGATGGTGTATCCGAAGTGATGGTCGCTGCAACCGTAGCTGCTTGCACAGTAGTTGTAAGCACTGTAGCATCACTAACTCCACCATTAAAACCTGATAGAGCTGTAAGCGTTACTACAAGGACATCACCTTCATCTGCACCACCAACTGTAGTGTCAGTGATCTTCACAATGATATTAAACGTACTATCGGCTGCCAGTGCACCAGTGGAAGTGACGATTGCGTCTGTCCCATCAATTACACCAACTGTTCCAGTATTATCAGAATAGATCTCGTATGTATACGATCCAGACTGACCAGCACCGTCACCGGCCGACAATGCGAAAGTGTCGGTACCGTTACCTGGGTTTGTGAAGATTACTTGATACAGGGTAGATGACAAGGCTGAGATATTCTGAGCCTGATCATTGCCGAGATCGGCACCAGCTACCTGGCTCACAATTGTGGACACGATGTTTGACATCAGATATCCTTCTGTGGAACCGGCAACCTCGTTCCCGTTTGCATCATTGTAGGAACCCTGTGCCTGATTGGTGATTTCTTCACCGGCAGGGGTACCTGCAGCGTTGACCATTGCGACTAGTCCAAGCAGGACGAGAGCAACTGTTAAGAAGCTTGTAGGTTTCATTTTAAACCCTCCTTTTGTTTGCTTCTGTTTTTGATTATAACTTTCGATCGTTATCGTCGAATTGTGGATTAAGGGTGTGGTAAACATCATTTGTTCACCACGACTAAAAATTCCATGTGGGATGCTTCACCAGGTTTTAGATCCTGGAGAATGTCCCACTTGATGTGACTAATCATATCTGGTGTAGCTTCCCGTTTGATTAAGATGCCCTTGGCATTCCTCACCGTGTAGTATGGGGGCCAGGGCATATAGGCACTGCCCTGGTTGATGGAGAAGGAGATCTCTGTGTTATCGCCCTTAGCTGATCCAGCTACATACGTCACACCAGCTGGAATGGGGTCCACGATCTCGGGATCTGTCATTAAGCCATCACCCACATTTGAGGCGCTAATGTCATATCGCAGTGTGTCACCAGGTTTATAACTTATGGCAACTAAATCCTGTTTTTCCTTGTGAGTCAGATTAATTTTTTGATCCTCGATTTTGATATCGAGCTTGGGTATTCCTTGCCCCAGAGTGGCTGATATACAAAGCAGAGCAACTACTGTGACTCCAAAAATATTGCTTGCAGCACTTTTAATCATTTTTCTCTCTCCCATTGTTTTCAATCCCATCACAAACTGATTTTCGGTTTTGTTTTGGATTGATATTTCGATGTGAATTTTTATAAGAGTTGGAGTGATAATTATCACGTCCTGAGCTCTCACCAAGTACGAAGCATTCAGCACCGATCAACAAGTAGTATCCGGGTCTCATCCCATGGTCTTGGTTTTCTATGCAAAATCTATTTTTCAATAAATTTGCTAACCTAGATTTGGATATTCTATCCTTTGCAATAGCTGGACCTCTCATGCTGATTTTTGGATTGCTGTATATGGCTTCTTTACTTCTCATTTCTACACCTATATATATGTCAAATGCTATGCCATTAGGTAAATCACTATTTATCATCTTGTTATTATTCACCTTATAGAAAGTGGGTTCAGAGACTGTTAGTATGATTCATTTTGGGGTTGTCGTATATTTGTGACAGCTATTTGGGTAGGCTGAACATATATGTTACAAAGTTAAAATTAGCGATCTTCCTTCACTTTGAAAGCTCAGACTACCTGATGTCTCAAACAGAATATATTTGGATTTTAAGTGCTAATTTGGCTTAAATATTTATTATAAATTATTTTACATTTTGTGTAAAGAAGTATAGCGACATCATTTGTCATATATCGTCCATTTTTGAGGAATTTATGATGACACTTTTGGCAATATTTTATATCCAATATTGATCTCTAATACGCGTGATTTTTGACGATGGCATCAATTGCTCCAGCATATTATTCACAATTTCAGTTCTGGCGTTTTAGATATTATGCTGAGCGGATTTGCAATTTTTATACTCTGCTATATGCAGTATTTTTGATACGCATGTTCTATATTTCTGCATCGGATAAGATTATCTCTGTGAAGATACAAATATCTATTCGTATGAATATACGGTTGGGATTTACCTCATCAGTTTTCCAGGCAGCCATAATTCAGGATAATACGTCAGCGAATCGATCTATTAGAAATAACTTGCAGCATAATTTGTGAGATTCATCCAATGCTAGTTCTGATGAAGATTTAGATTTTTGTTATGTTTCTTCCTTTTTTCCCCAAAAGACCACTAAAACAATATTTCCTATATCAGATTGATATTCTTTTATATCGAAATATTCATTTAACTCACATACATTGCTTTGCATTATTTTCATCTATATCTTTATAATACAGTACTTAAGGGCCACATATTGTTAAATGGCACAGCTATTGTGTTAACCCTCATTGAACATGAAAACCGAAAGGGTAGAACAATGAAAATAGCACAATCCAACAGCAGCCGAATTCTCAGTGGGATCGCAAGTTCCATAACTGCAAGTGCATTGATATTGAGCATCTATTTTTGCTTCGCGCTGACTCTCCCCAATTTTTAATATAGAATTTTGCATCAAAATACTCCACAAACGTTCCCCCTGTAGAGCTTTCTATGGGGGGATCATCCTTTAATTATTAAACCGTCCCCAGCTAGTCATCAGGAAGGTCGTATTATTATTTTCTCGCCTAACTGAACAAGATTGTGCTTCACCATACGATTCAACTGAATATATTTGTTTTGATAATTGAAATTTTAATGTCATAGAGGAAATAAAATGGAGAAATCATCGAGCTTGCAAAAATACTTCTCTACTATTTTTAGCGATAAAGCTTCTGGTTTTTTCCTGGATCTCAATAATTGTGATATTGCTGAAGAGGAGTTGAATGATTTAGAATCGACTTTTCAGGCAGCGCTGTCTGCTATGGAGGCTCTTGAAACGGGCTCCATAGCCAATCCAGATGAAGACCGACAAGTCGGTCACTATTGGTTACGCAATCCAGATCTAGCTCCGAATCCTTTTATAAAAACTCAAATTGTGGAAGCGCTTACCGCAATAAATGATTTTTCTAATGACATACTAAATGGTAATATCCTCTCACCAGATCATTCCATATTTACGGATATACTCCTGATTGGCATCGGCGGTTCAGCACTTGGACCACAACTTATTGCCGATACTCTGGAAAATAATGCGGGTCTCAAAATTCATTTCCTTGACAATACCGACCCAGACGGAATTGATCGAACTCTTCTGCGACTTTCTGAATCACTTTTTCAAACCCTGGTGATTGTCATTTCAAAATCGGGAGGCACTGCTGAAACCCGCAACGCCATGCTGGAGGTTCAACAGGTTTTCACAACTCATAATCTGGATTTTTCCAAACATGCCGTGGCTATCACGGGTGTGGAAAGCCAGCTATTTCAACAAGCGTTAAATGAAGATTGGCTCTCCACTTTTCCCATGTGGGATTGGGTTGGGGGTCGTACTTCTGTAATGTCTGCAGTGGGTCTTTTACCAGCTGCTCTTATGGGTGTTGACATCGATTCTTTTTTATCAGGTGCACGGGCAATGGATGAGCTCACTCGCTCCAAAAATATGGGTGATAATCCGGCAGCTTTACTCGCCCTGGCATGGTTAATTATTGGCAAGGGTCGAGGCGACAAAGACATGGTGATTCTTCCATACAAGGATCGTATGCAGCTATTTAGCAGATATTTGCAACAACTTATTATGGAATCTTTAGGCAAAAGCCATGATATTGATGGAAATCTGGTAAACCAGGGAATTGCTGTTTATGGCAACAAAGGATCGACCGACCAACATGCCTACATGCAGCAATTAAGAGATGGAGTAGACAATTTTTTCGTCACCTTTATTGAGGTCTTAAGGGATAGAATTGGGGACTCAATTCTGGTGGATTCGAGTAACAATTCAGGTGATTATCTCTTCGGTTTTCTTCGGGGAACAGAAGCAGCACTAAGTCAAAATAATCGCAAATCTCTGACAATTACCATACCAGATCTTTCACCACAAAGTGTTGGAGCTCTCATCGCATTGTATGAGCGAGCAGTTGGCTTTTATGCTTCCCTCATCAACATCAACGCCTATCACCAGCCTGGTGTCGAAGCCGGAAAAAAAGCGGCTGGAAATGTACTGAATATCAAGAATCGTATTCTTGATATTCTCACAACAGTTGACCATTGTCTTACCATCGAGGAGATTGCAGAATTGTTGAACCTTCCAGGTAAAGAGAATCTTATCTACCAGATTCTTCGCCACCATGCTGCCAACCATAGCATGGCAATTGAAGGGTCATTTTTCGACCCGCTAACTCTCAAAATTGGATTACCCCAAATCTCTCATTAGAGGACGACACCGGGAACCGCTTATAATATCACATGTCAGGTTGGTTAATAC
>JABMPR010000160.1 GCA_013202895.1 bacterium
ACATTAAACTGGGGTATAGTTTAATCCAGTCCAATGTTATAGGAACACCGACATTCACCTGAGGAATCTTGGTGGAATATTCCACTCCCCAACCCCAAGGACCTTTATCACCAACGATATCGGCCACTCCGCTTGGATCAACTAAAGCCAGAGCTAATCTGACTGTGTCATTGAACCGGTAGGTTCCTCTCACTTGGGCAACTCGACTTGGATAAATGTCGCCGAATCCGGCTCCAATGATATTATAAGATCCAGAGCCGGTACCCAGAAGTTGAGATGGGTTAAGGGGAGAAAATGGTGTTGTTGTTTTCCCGGCCGTAATTTTGAGATCGGGAATAATGTTCCACCAGCCATAGGCATGACGGAGTTCAACTCCATCGTCATTGCCCCAGTTGATGTTCCCATAGCTTTTCCCCAGTCCAAGTTCGATGTACATCCCCACCTTATCTTCGTTGGTCCACTTAACATTTAGTCGGGTAATGTTGGGCACTTGGATAGCGGTTACGTTGTAAGAAGATGTTCCATTACCCAACCCCCAGTCGCGAGCATTTTCCTTATCTCTATTGAGATAGTAGAAATCCGTAAAGATAATTCCGCCGATTTCCACTTTGGCCATGACGGGCATTGTAAACACAACTAACAATAGCATCGCAAACATGGTAACAAATAATTTTTTCATGAGATTGTCTCCTGTAAAAAAAGATTATTGGTTTAATTTTCTTTCCTCCTTAACCAAGTTTTTCACCTCCTTCGTAAGATATTTTGCTGTCAAAAAACAAAAAAATTACCTAAAAAGGTAATTCAGTGTATATTACATAAAAACCAATATTTTGTCAATAAATAAAATAAAAGTGTACAGTTTTATTTTAATTGGTAGTATTCAAAAAGTGCTTTGATTCCTGCTATATTTTGTTCCCAATCAATATCCTCATGGTTTTTAAGTTCTACTGTAATAGCTGGAATGTTAATTGAAGCTAACCATCCCTCTGCATCACCTGTTATCTCATAACTATCAAATGATTCAATAGCATTATAACCAGAGGCATCAGCATAAACATTCATAATATCAATTGTCTGAGGTAAAATTCCATTTTCACATTCGGAAGCATACACTGCATTAGCTTGACTATGCCAAAAAACCACGGCGGTGGGGTTGTTTTCTAAAACAAAATCTCGAATAGCTTGTGCCTCTGGTTCAGAGAATGGTGAAGTTCCAGCACTAACAGGATTATTTCGCCAAGTGCTTTTAGGTTCCCACTTACAATCAAAATTACGATTGAGGTCAACTTCGTTGGCGTTAAATCGTCCAGGAACAGTATCTTTCTCTGTTGGAATGTCAGCAATTGTAAAGCGACCTTCTTTTTCAATTATCTTATATAACCCGTCTGGGTTTAGAACAGGGATAATTGTTATTTTTATGTTATCAGGAATAATTTCTGGATTGACTTCTAAATAATCTATAACTTCATAAGCCAAAAGAACACTGTTCCATTCATAACCACCATGGATACCTCCCACAAAAGCGAGATGTATTTTTCCATTTCCATATGTTTGAGCTTTAATTTCTCGTTCTTCTACTGATAAACCAATGACACTTTGTTTTGGAGAATTATCAATAATCTCTTCAGTAATAGATTTATCATTTAATAAAAAGAAAAATACAAACAAACCTCCACAAACCACAATTAAAACAATTGCTGTTAAAATAACTCGTTTCATAAAAGATTTTTATTATTTATTGTAATAATTAAGTAAAGCTTCAATACCAGCTTGGTTTTTATCCCATTCAATATTTTCATGATTAGAAAGGAGAACACTAATGGCTGGGATATTTTCTTTAGCTAACCAATTTACCATATCACCGGTTATTGCATAAGAATCAAATTCATCATAACTTGTGTAGCCAGAAGCCACGGCATAAGTATTTGTGAGGGTTTTAGTTTCTGGCAAAATACCGTCATAGCAACTTGAAGCATAAACTCCACCAGCCGCACTATACCAAACAACCACAGCTGTTGGGTTTTTTGTCTCAATATAAGTTTTTATGGCTTGGCTTTCTGGTTCAGAAAATATATTAGCCCCACCACTAACAGTTTTATTTTGCCATGTTCCAGTGGATTTCCATTCGCAATCAAAGTTTCGATTAAGATCAACTTCGTTGGCATTAAATCGTCCAGGAACGGTGTCT
>JABMPR010000161.1 GCA_013202895.1 bacterium
ACCCACTTTCCGTGTCGTGCTTCCATCTCTTCACCACAAAGAACGCAAAAGAGATAGGGTTTGTCTGGATTGATATGTTCCATTCCCAGGGGAGGATTGGTTTTCATGCAATGTTTACAGGTTATTATCCATTCATTTTGCATTGTGGCATAATATTTTTGGCTCAGGATGTTCTTCGTGGAGATGGGAGTCCCTGCGAATATGTACGCGGAATCATCTACATACGACTGTGCTACCTCAATCACAATTGGGATATTATCAGACAAAATTGACTGCGTCTCATCGAAAAATACCTTTCTAGCAGGTATACCACGAGCCGAATCAGCATTTTGTCCAATCGCTCTAAACGATAGGGTTGTTCCATTTGAAAGCATCTTATCTCTTACGTTATCTATTGTTCCAGGTCCCAAATATTCAACTGCCAGCTCAGGATTCAACTCGAACTGTCGATTAATTTTACGATGGACAAACTCATCGGATTGACGCTGTTGTGCAGTCACATACAGTAATGAATCATTCTTGTTCAGGATAGCATCAGCTAGCATATCCTTGGCAATAAAGCTTGATTTTTCAGCCTGACGAGATGCCAGAATGACCAGATAGCGATGCTTGCGATTATAGATGGGTTCTAAGTACTCCCGGCCTTCATATCGAAAATCAGCTCCACTATCGGTAAAAAATACCGATGAGATGAATTCCGTGCGGGAAAGTGTTATTTGTGGAGCCTTGTGAGTTGTTGGTATGTAGATGTAAGGGTAATTCATAATTAGGTTCTCCTGGTTTATTACCTGGTTATAGATTTGTGGATATAGCCTACGAGCTTTATAAAAAGTTGGACGGCTTACTTGATTGAGTTCGCAGGCTAGCTTGATATTTCCTAAAATCTGGACATCTTGAAACAGTTTTAGGTAGCGCTTCCATTTTGGCTTCACCGTTTTGGTGTACCTGGGATTTAGATGACCATATTTATTGAAGGCATCTATAGCCCTATCGTGACAGGTTGAACAGATCTGGGAGACAGGGATACGATGCGTCAATCCGGAACAGATCTTCCAATTCCTCATATTCTTCACTGTCATCTGACAGTGGCTTAGAGGAATTAATCCATCATACTGATTAATTATATGAATTGTCGTTTTATTAATTTTCAAGGGGAGCAGAAAAAGTGGTGTACACCTTTTCGGTACTGAGAGAAGTGGAATAACCATGTCCTTGAAGAACTTGCACGATATAGGAAGAAGACTCCCGGCTCTGATGAAATACTCACTCCCTGACGGGTGAAAAAACGGTAATCTTCTACTTTCCCGGATGCTTAATTTTCCACTACATGCGGGGCATGCAGGACTTGAGGGTCTGCCAAAAAATACGCTAATCACTTGGAGTAGCTTGCCACAGCTGCCACATCCATAATGGATGAGCCGCTTGTCCTCGATGGGGATGTCTAACAATAAATTTTTACGGTATTCGGTGGTTTTCATAATAAAACTCTCTCTGAAAATGGGGCGGTTAATACAGTCCTATATTTACATAATTGGCTTATCATGGGTCAGGCTGAACAACTTTGATTTTGTCTATTAGAGCCTCACTCTTCGCTCTATACCCCATGCTTCTTAAAACCTGGACATCCCTGATAAGAGTACGAGACCACTTCTCGACTTCATCAGTGTCATCACGATCTATAGCTTTATTCTTTTTTAACACGGCCCAGCAGAATCCATTGTAGAGTTCACCAAGGATGGTATCGGATGGGCAATCCAATCCCAGGTCCAGCGCCACCTCCAGTCTGCTCGTGTCTCCAAAGCCGAGCCTCAAGTGACGCCTAAATTCACCAGAGAGTGTCTTGTTCTTTTCTAGAAAGGTTTTTAACGAAAGTGTGTGCTGTGGTGTCCAACCATCCTCTGGATTACAATTCCAGAAAAAATATAGGTAGCTGGAAACTGCAGCTTTACTAAAGGGAGGGATAAAGGGAAGCGAGCTCAAATAGCTATGGATCTCAACTGAAGTATGCCCCAAAAGGGCTAAGATTTCCACAAACTCTCTGATCTGGGGATCATACATGATTGTGAAGCACTCATCCAAAATGGATTTGAGTCTTAGCTTCAAAGACACCGGGCGGCATTTCTTGGTCAAAAGTTGAAGAGTGATAGACTTTGTAGGACCAACCAACAGTCGATCAATTTCAGACTGGAAGCATTTTAAGGCTCCGCGCTTAAATTTTGGATAAACAGATATTCTTGGCTTACCGCAATGACGCCAAAGAATTAGTTCCAAGAATTTTCTTGCCGGATGATATTCGACTAAATCTTGCTTAACCATAGGGTACCTCTCAACAGTGCAAATGCACCAGATATACCCACCGAATAATGCTAGTTAATTAAAAAAGAGGCTTCCCTGCGCTAAATATAATAATAACAGTGCTATGGTGATAGAATTAATTGAAATATTTTTTTACCTCAGAAGTGCACCTCGATTTTGTCCATTGCCAATAAGGCTCATGGATTTTTGTTAACAAACGGTCTTTCAAAATGGAAGTGTGAAAGTAGCAAGGAATATGGCAAGGTTGTATGCACACCATAACTGCACTTTCTGAAAAGGTCTGCTAATTGAATATTGTGTCGCAATAGCTAAGAAAAGGAATGAAATCATCCCTTTTCTTGGGTCCCCTATGAGGACAATCGGTCACCAGGGTCACTAAAATCCTGATCATCGATATTGTGCATAATCTTCTCCATCTCTTCCCTAGCCTGCTTGGCTATACCCAGAAGCTCTTTGGATGCTATTCCATCAACACCAATACTCACTTCAGCCCAACGATAGCCATTCTTCTTGACATCATTTAAGCCAAACGTTGTATTAACTGCAACAACCGGGAGATTAGAGCGTTGGAGTTTTTTCTTGTGTTGGGTCCAGTGCTTGATAGAAGTGGGACTTAGATTGAAGATCAGCGGCTTCACCTCACCATCTATCTCACTCAGGAGGAGTAACCGAACCTTTGGCTTGCAGCCACCTCCAATGATTCCCTGTTCGCATCCTTGACACTGAGCATTAATGGGCTCATGCACAATGGGTTTGTTATTGATCGCTGAACAAGCTGGGGTTTGAGCACCCTCCTTCCAGTAGGCTCTGATGTACTGCTCTGCAAAGACCACAGCTGTGATTTTGTTGCCGGCAAGCTTGGTCTCGTCAGTACTTTCATCCAGATAACTTTCACCTAAGTCAACATACATTCGATGCTTGCCGTTGTCTTTATGATCAATCCGGATACGTGGGAGATCAAGGTGATTGCTTTCGATCTGAAGTCCCTGGACCTCCTCTTCATAGTCCCAACCCGCTGCAGCAAGTGCCTGCTGGACTTCTGTTTGTTCTGCTAGTGTTGATTCCATTATTGTTTCCTTTCTGGTCATTGGACCATTTCTAATTCAGCCAACAGCTCATGAGCTTGGCTGGCTTGTTTTTCAGGTACGATGCCATTGCGGGCAATACAGTGTTCAGCATAACCACAGAACGTACAGGATGCTGTATTGGGGTAATACCAGTCCTTTAGCATCGCGGAGAGCTGAGAGCGTATTTCTGAGCGAAATGCACGCAGATCTTGGATAGATTTAGAGGTCCTCATGAAAGGTGAGCCTTTCTCATCACCGATCTCTTTTCCAGTTACCTTCCGCTTGTATATCTCGTGGGCACGAAGATGGTAAAATCCGACAGAATCCATCAACATGTTGGGCTTGACCCAGATCCCATCCACCAACAATTCACCAAATTTCAGAGCATAGGCATAGAGCGTCAGCTGCAAGTCGTTGGGGATTGCATAATGGTTTGGTCTCATCTTACTAGATTTAAAATCCAATAGTTCAATTGATCCATCCCTATTCTTTCGAACCTGATCAATGGTTCCAGAAAACTCGTAGCCCAGGATATTGACCTTAAACTGTACTTCCGCAAAAAGTACAATTGCATCCTTATTGTACGTCTTGTTACGGTAGTTTTCTAGAATCTCTATTGCGTTATTTTTCAGTACCTCAATTTCCTTTCCCATATCTATTTTCCAGCGAACAGGAATGTGTTCCTCGGGGCTGGCGTACAGGTAATAGTTGAGTGCTTTGGTATACAGCGCCCGCAAATTTGCTCGCCATTCACCTTCATGGAGCCAGGATAGAACAAGGTGTAGAGCGCTCCCATGAAGTGTGCCCGGGTACCGGAAAGCAGGATCAAGGTCATCGAGGAACCGATATTTATACATCAGCGGACAACTGAGCCAGGTTTTAAGTGTCGACTGCCTTAACTCTATCTGGTCAAGGATCTCAGCTTTTTTCATCATCGCTATGCTCCTTTCGGCTCTGCCACCAGTGGATCAGTTCCTGAAGCAAGATGGTTAGAGTCATAAGAATGGTCTTTATGCTATCCCGCTGCATACTGCCACCTTTGCAAATCCAGACCTGGTTGATTTATCAATTTGTGTAGTTTGAGATGCCTCTCCATAATCGTCCGTGGAGGAGAACTTTTTAGAGCTTCGGTCACTGCGTTATAAAAGCTCCACATCGTCCGGGGCTCAAATTCAGCATGTTGGGGTTTTAGCCATTCGCGGTTGGTGACGGGAATTTGGCGCGGTGTGATTATGCCATGACCATAGAGTAGGCCAATCAACCGGAACGCATTGTTATCTTCCAGGGGCAGTTCCTTCATTCTTTGAGCATCCTCATTGACCTGATAGAATGCCGATCTAGCTTTCAAGATTGATGTAACAGCAAGCTGCTCAAGATCACTCTGGACATTTAGAGTGTGCTTTCTCATCACGGTAATATCCCCAGTGAGAGCGAGGTTATCGCAGACAAAAACGCTTGCTCCTACAGCTATCCCAACTGATAGCGTTTTGTTGTAACTGTTCCGGAATCCGACAGATAGTCCCAGATCATAGCCACTATTTTGGAATGTGTGTATCCCAAAAAGTTGCTGTCCATCTTTGGATAAACCGAATTGGCTACGTGCCAGCTCGAATCCCGAAAGTATGGATTGCCCCATATCGGCAAGCATATTCGCCAAGTCATCGTGAGTAACGGGGCAATAGCTATTCGTCACCCTGGGTACAGGCACTGCCGCCAAATCCTGGGCAGTGGCTTCATTGGCACCACAATGCAACATAAGTTCCATTTTGATCTCCTTCTTTTTTTTGAATTGGTGGGCACTAAAGTGAATTAGCACCCGATGATTGATTATTAAGAAATGAGTGCGTTAGAGGCACTTTCTCCTTCAATCTTCATATACAGGATTTTGCCGGATTTTTGCGGGGTTTGCGGTTATAGGAGCTTCGGACACTGTCCTTTAGTTGTTGCTACGGGCGTTGGTTGGACAAATTGGCCTCAAGATTTTGCATAAATCGTCCCTCCACGATTTTTTCCAGTGATCTCTTCTTATCTCTCTCTTTTTACCCTTGGGCTTGCTCTCTGGGGGTACCCTTCTATAGTAAGGGCGGATTTAAAGATTGCTGGAGGATTGAAGATTTAAGAAGTACTGTTTTTGGGCTATAAATATCAGGCACTTACAAGGATAAGACAAATTTCATAACTACAGCATTAGGTGTGCAAATTTTTGCCGAGAATTTTAAGTGGTCACACGATATAAAATTGGCTACAGGTTAAGAGGGTGCCTTTATCACTGTAGAACCAATATGCTGCAACATCTCAATGATGTCTTTCTTCTCCAATTCTGTTTTTGTATTAAAAACAAATCCTAATTCAATTAGGTCTTCTATTGGCAAAATATACTCTGATGTGAATTTCAAGTCTTTTTCAAGAGTTTGTAAGCAGTAGATCCCAACCTTTTTAGTTGTATAGGTCCTGTTGCATTCCTCCTTCAATACTCCAAATCCTCGTTGCACCCCTAACCAGACAAGGCCGCCTGCATTCACGATTTCACGATCAATTAAAGATCTGTATTTCCCTGGGCTAATTGATTTTAGCTCAGTCATCAAGCTTACTAGCATATCACCCATATATCTTAAATCACGCCATCTTTGAGTCTTTTTATTCCAGTCCTCTTGATTATCTGGGTCTATTTGCTTTGTTAGTAGCAGATCATCAAAAATCATCGTATCAAGTTCGCTTGCTTCATATCCACCGTATAACCAAGGGTATTTGGCTAAGGCCATCGCTGATGAGATAGTGAAAAGTGAGAGATTAGGAGAAGCTCCTTCAGAATCGGGGGCAATTACCCAGGAAATAAGCGAGGCAGATGTGCGAATATCTCGAAAAGATTCAACAAACTGTTCACCATCAATTTCCGTTCTATAATGAAACCAACCATCCCATCTATTAGTCTCATTTTCTATCTCGAGAATATTAAAAAACAAGGTATTCCATATTTTTTGGCTGAGTTTTAGAAACTGGGCTTCATCAATGAGTCCTTCGGAACGGGTAAATCTGAGTAATGGTGAAAGTAAAGTTATATCATGAGCGATTTGATCAACTGATCTTTTGAGATAATAATCAGCACCGCAGATTGTGTCTGTAGCTTCCTCGAGATGATTATATGACTGTTTCTTTTGCGTTTTTGATGGTTTCGTAGAATCATTAGGAGGAGATGGATTTTCTGGCGTTCGTCGTTTTGACTCATTTTTGGCTGCTTCTTCCTCATCTGATGAATCATCATCTTTGTCCTCAGGTCCTTCAAAATCATAATCCCCAAATAATTGAATGAGGAGTGCACGCAGACCTGTAATTTTATCTAATCCAGTAAATTTTGATCTTTCTCTAATACCATGATAGTCACTAATAAATACATCAGCACTCGTGAAAATATGCGTAGTCTTACTTTTCTCACGCTTTCTCGAATTGTTACCAGCACTTGGATTTTGAGGTAAATAATTCAAATGCTCAACAAAAAGACCTAGAATTGCATTCCAGGATGAAAGAGTCCATCCATCGGGAACAACATTTCTATTAACTGCATCCGCCAATGAACGATGCTTTGCAGTCTTCTGTAATTCCAGCTCATGATCAATCCAGAATAGATCTGAGTGAACCAAATCCTCATCGATTTTTACGATTATTTGGACGTGATTGCATGTGATGCCAGCTTGGTCCACAAATATATGGTCAGCCTTATTGATGAATTTGACCGGAACACCATCAACGAGGACATTTTCCAGGAATGCCTTTTCAGTCATTTTAATCACAACCGTTATTCCATCCCGATCAAGACGTGAGGCTAAAATGGTAATTTTATTTTGGATCCCGGTAGAGTCAGACTCATCGTTCGTACTTGTTAGATCAGGTGTGGAGTTTAAAATTTCTAATTCTGCGATAAACTCTAAATTAAACTCTGCTATCGATAGAACTTGCACGGCCATCAATTCGGCATTCCCCGGAGAACCCGGTATCCCAAGAGCAGCATTTGAACAATTTGCACTCCCAGAGAAGACCGTCACATCATTGTCATGAACGAATGCATAGAATTTTGCGTGAATGAATGATGTGTGCTCTCCTTTTTTCTTAAATGAGACTGTTTTGAAATTTACCGTATCAGAAAGTGCTTCATATACTTGGGGAATTAAATTGGATCCATATTCCGGAACAAAAACTTCAACAAGGGCTTCCCCTGATAATAATTTTAGCTCCTCAATTTTTGCACCTTCATCATCGTAATAGGGTGCACAGATATATAATTTGTTAATTTGTTTATTATCTAGCTGACTCTTCATTTGATCGAGGAGGCGTATGCCATGATTGACTTTGCCTAATAATCCACTGGGAGCAGGAAGATCCAAACTCCAAGAATGATTATTTGGATCAAATGCAGCTAGTATCTCATTTTTAATTATGTTGTTAAGTGGTACATGATCTGCGATTTGAGACAAATAATTATGAAAAAATGAAATCTCCGCTCTTCCATCAACTTCAGAATCGTAATGATTCCAAATTTCAGCATTGTCTCGCCATCCACCAAAACCAAGATTCCCACTCCCAATAAATAGGGATGCTTTCTGCTTACCGGCAAAAAATATTGCCTTAGGATGAAATCTAAATCCATTATTCATTTTAACAGGCACAAGGCGATAACGCTTTCCTAAGCCTCCAGCATATTGGTGATAATTATTGAAACTTTCGAGCGCACAGCTGTACTCTGCAAATACCGTAACTGAAGGATTACCGCATTTCCTAACTGAAGGGAGGAGTACACTTTGTAAAAAAATGAGGTCAATATTATGAGTGAGGATAAAAATATGTGTTACATCGCGTGCAGATTTTATTTCATTCTCTATCCTTAATCTCATGAGTTGCCTCCAGCAATCTGAAAATATTTTTCGCCTTCAACAGTAATAGAAAATGTTTTGTCACTTGATCGAGCTAATATTCCAGTATCTGAAAGTATATGCAGGACGTTTTCAAGTCGCGTCCCACTCTGTGAAGCATTCACCTTTGTGCCCGTTGCCCGGAATATGGACCCTTCTGGAAAAAACCTCACAGAGCAGAGTAATCCTTGTCCCATTTTTCTCCAGGAGGTTGATAGGTGGTTTTCGATGATGATTTTTTGTAGAATGATACGAATGCAACCTTGAACACTTAAACCCGGAGATTTGTTGATAATTTTTTTTAGCTCTAGGATATGTGGCAAGTTTGAGGTGTATAATTTGTTATGCCCACTGACCATTTGTTCATGTTTTATTGATACTAGAATAATGATGAGCGCATAAATCGCTTTTTCAGAAGATGGCTGCGAAGAAATGTTTGAAATGGGAATCTGCGTCATTAAGAATTCAGTAGATATTCTTTCCGATAGATCTGTCAATATCATATCGAACGAAATCTGCCCATCGACGAGTTCTATCAAATTTGGATTCGAAGTATATTCACGCTCCCATACGGAGAGAATGCCATCAACATCAGAACCCCCCAATTCAATGAGTGTATCTGTAAGAGCCGCTATTAACAGTTCCAAACCAAAGTGAAAATGCCTCATTAGGTCGTATTCAAACCATGCAAGAGATGAGTCAGATGTTACATCCGGAGATAGTACAGTTTTTGAATAATTCAGAGCGATTAGATCACCAACTTTTTCATCTGGATTTGATTTAATGATCTCAGTAATCCAGATTGTTGTACCTGTGAATCTTTTATATGTGTTAAAATTTTCTTCAGCCGTCGGATTCGACAATGCTTCTAATAAGATCCGATTTTCATTTTGGCAAGCTGAATGATTTAATCCATTTAGTGAAAATTGTCTACTCCACTCTATAAACTCTTCTTTAGTGACTATTCTGTCGTCATATATAGCCTCTAGCAAGGGGCAGTTCTGCAACTGCTGATCCCGAGCCTCATAGATTTCTTTTCCGATTGGAGTTATCTTTGCCAAGGGTGAAGAAGGCATAAGCAATTCAAATTGTGCACTTGGTCTCAAATAGGTGCGGTAGGAATCACCTCCTATGTCACCGTTGGTTTCAACTTGTCCTGATTCGAGAAAAGTAGCTTTCAGATCTTTAAATAGATCAGAACCTAACGCACCATAAGTATTCCCGTTCTCTCCCCACTCCTCTCCTAATAATGTGGAGAAATAGACAACTTGCTCGAATCGACAAAGAATTGCGTCAAACAATTTCTCGTCATGTTCTGCTTTGTCATCACGGGCTTCTGCTAATTGATTCTTGTAGTAGTCTGCCACAATCCAGGGTAGCATTGATAGATAGCGACCGCGAATGGAAATTGTTGTTATGCCTGCAACATAATCGCGTTCAAAATTTTGGTCAAAGCGTCTGATCCCCAATATATCAAGACCTTTGATAAGATCTTTTTCGCCAGTATTCCAAAAAATATCCACAGATACTCCCCCAAATAGAAACTATTTTCTTTTCAACTCATCCAAAGTTTTACCATTTGCATCCTTCCACTTGGTCCAACCATTCTCACTACGGCCTAACACTACAACGGCAGCTTGGCTAGGTGAAGGAAAGAGATGATCTTTGAGAAATACATAAACATTACCCTGCCGTTCAATTATTTTTGCGTCAAGGATTCTATTTCTCGAGTTAGTTACAAAAGTTCGAGCGGATTTTACTTCTTTAAGCTTACACGTAGATCCTTTGAAAATGATAAAACCGTCATCAGTATACTGACCCTTTGCTTTTACACCTAGACCCGTGCAATAGAGCATTTCACTGGGTTGTTTCTTAACAATGACACTTTCAAGTACAGGAAAACCTAATGTGGAGAGCAATACTTTAATAGTTTCATAGTTGTCCATCAGGTCAGCTTCCATCTGTTCAGAGATGTATGGTTTGGTTGGAATCGTGGAATTTGCTAATGAATATCGATTGGTTTCCACAGCCTGCTGATGACAATACCATTCCAAATATTTTACATGTGCCTTTGTAAAGCTGTTGGTTTTGGAGGTAATTGCTACCGCTGATTCCCAAAAACCTTTACCCTTATTATGCTGTGAAATGCGAGTGTGGCAATCCTCAGCCTCTCCTACATAGACAAGAGGCAACCCCGTCTCCTCATCCGCACCAAACAGAAAGTAGACACCAACACTTTTGATCTCATCTCTTTCACCTGCTTCTGATATCTTAGTCCTGGGAACTTGTATAGCCTGAACGGTTCTACTTGTAATTTCAGCAATGCGAATGCTTCTAGCATTTCCGTCTGGAAGGAAAATTTGAATTGTCTTGGGTGTGCTCTTCATTCCTACTCCCTCTTGATTCTATCTATGGACTTTATTTTAGATGGTCCTGAGAAGTGGTACAGGATCTTGAGTTCCGTCATCCAATTTATGAATTCGTGGTCTACCCCCCGGTGGTACAGCCAATACTATCGATCCAGGATGCGCATTTGCACTATCTTTCAACGTACCATTATCCATTTTTTGATCTTCATACGATCCGTCTGTAGTAATGACTTTGGCATCACATTCTTCAAGCGCTAATACCGATGTATCATGAGGAAATAATCCCCTCGTAATTGACCCCTGATTCACACTTTTAGTGCTCATCTCTTGCTTAGTTGAAATAACCGCAATAGCCGGAGACATTTTTTCATAAACATCAAGTGGTGTGCTATGCATACTACCATGATGAGATACCTTTATAACCGCACAATTGAGGTTATTTATCATTTTGTTTACTAAAGGCTGATGAGTACTCGATCTTTCAAGTTTGGGATATTCCTGAACAACATGAGCCCAACTATCAAACTCTGCATCGCCTGTTAATATCACCACTGATTGTCCTGCACTTCGTACTGCTTCTTTGCTAATAACACCCTCATATTCTTCTGATTTTTTAAGAATTGAATCAACTTTATTGTTTTCAAATCTTAATACAATCGAAGCATTATTCATATCGACACCATAAGTTGCGTATCTATTTCTAAGATCTATGGAAGGTGCTAAAGCTGAAATTTGAACATTTCCAAAATACCATTCCATGCCAGATGACACCCTTACCATTTTTATTCTATTTGCAACGATAGATTCAAGGATTCGTTGATAGGTTAATGATTTATGTCGAAAACCGCTGTCCCAGAACTCATGCGGTCTATAAATAGGTGAGTCTAAAAAATGTCGTATTCCACTGATGTGATCATAATGTGGATGGGTTGCACATATAAAGGCTAGTCTGTTTGGAGCTTGTTGAGCAGCATTGTGAAGCTCCTCTAAATACTCTTCTGTTTTCCTCGCATTTTTGCAGTCCACGATACCAAATTGACGCTCGCCTGAATCCTTAGGAAACTCGATAATTATGTTGTCACCGAACCCAACATTTAGAAAATGAATAACTAATTCATCATTTGAGATCTGTTTCGACATAATTGCCTCCCCCAATCAAAGCATCCTCATAGAGTTTGCGAATAGTATCCTTGATTAAATAATCAATCAGCACTATAGAAAACTTTTTAGCGTTCCCCAAATATAACTTAAGCAGACCACCCTCAATCCAGTCAAACATCCCTGCTAGATATACTTGACCCTCAGTAATTGGTTTCCATTTTGATACGGCGATATCAGGCTTTCCTGCTTTTATTAATTCCCAAATCTCTTCATAGGACCAGCAATATTCTACTTCATCTTCCCACTCCTTATCATATTGTGCAGTGTTTATTTCCTTGATGCTCGCTCTAGAAATCAATACTCTAAATTGAGTCTCGGATAGTTGTTCATCAACAGTAATACGATAAACATGGTCTCGGTCATTTAGTATTTCTTGCATATGATCCTTCCTGCTCCTTTTATAATTGGACCAACCTTTGATAAGATTAATTGCCCTGGCCAACATCTTATTTAAAAATTGCATAGTTTGTACCGATGACTAATCCCAACACTGTCATAGCTGCTATCCACAGAACTTGTTTCACAACTAAAGGTCGATTAGATCGCCATACCTGAGAAAAAGTCCAGCTAGCCCAAATTGACCCAGAGAAAATTGACAAATCTCTGTAAATTAAACTTAATCCAACTGTTGTTATAAAGATGAGTGTAAAGTAATGCCACGTTTTATACACCATTTCTCTTTTCCTTCTCTTAAGCTAGTTATTTGATCCTACAGATTAGGATGATAGTAATCAATGAGCAGTCTGGTGAGTTGCTCCCCCCTATTACTAAGCATTACGATGTTCTCCTCGGACATCGGGTTAAAATTTGTTGGATAGTCAACTGCTTCTCTTTTCACAAGATCGGGCCAATAATATGGAAGATTCTTATCTATCTGCCCTAGATAAGACAATACAAAACCTTCTATCTGATTTGTTTCTGCATATGTGTGGAGTTTATTCATAGAAGCATCTTGAATTTTCCTAAGTGCAGAGACAACTGTTTGTGTCATCCTGGAAATAAAGGAGAATGGGTAATTATCTCCACTAAACATTCCATACCCTGCATTACAGCAAATGGTATAATCTGGATTTCGAGATTTACTACCATATGCTGATTTCCGTTTCGGTTTGAAGGCAGACACACCTAAGTTGTCATAAACGCCTCCATCGGTCAAAATCACCCTTTTTCTCTTTTCAGATGTACCTTGAATAAAATCATAATCGACATCTAATGCTGGTAATAACGCTGGATAAGCGGCTGAAGCTGCCACAGCATCTGCTAGTCTTACGTTATTATTAAGTAACTTGCCAAAACGCCATCCCCCAGATTCTATATTATTAAATCGAAAAGCGGTACCGGTGCTTAGCTCAGTTGCATTAATTATTAGATCTAAATCTGTTGGCGGTTTATTAATCTTGGCGTCGTGATATAATTTCTTATTAAGGACATTCGCAAAAGAAGTTGTTCTGCTCCTTTTCCGTCTCAGTCTGGGATTTATCGGGAATATCCCCGAAAGAGAGGATATAGGCATTTGAATAATATAGTTATATATTTCAGCGAGAAAATCACCTGAGCTGAAAATTTCCCCAATGATATCAGATATCAGTCCATCTTTTAATAAGCTAGTGACTTCAGCATCGAATTTTTCGAATGAGCCAGTATGATATGCGTACATCGCGCCAATAACAGAGCCCCCTGATACTGTTGAAAGATGGGTAATATCTTTAAGTGTACCTCTATCATTTAATGCCCTAAGACAGCCCAAATGAAAAGCAATAGCTCTTGATCCACCACCTGAGAGAGCTAACCCAATAGAAAAATTCTGTTCTTTCCTATTCACAATATTAAAAGTTTTTCTAGTATCAAAAGTCAACATTGCATTTTCTTTGAAATCATCTTTATCGAACACAAAAGTAGCTGTCTTTGATTCGACACTTCCCGGTTTAATAATTAATAAAAGATTCTTGGTCTTATTTGTGTATGGTTCATGAAGGATTTGGAACATGCCATTAAGATCCATTTCACTGGGAAAAGGCTCAGAATTTGGGTGAATATGCCAAACGCCGACATAACTAATGTTTCCCCTCGATCTGATTTTCTTATGATTTGCTATCTGTTCAACCCCCTGGATTCCACAAATAAACTGATCTTTGAAGTAAGTACTGTCTGGAGGTGGTCCACAAGCCTCATCAACCCATATGATTTTTAGGATATCGTCTCTTTTGCCGAAAAGGAGTCCTCCGGTTTCGTAATCTGCTCCTCTTTTCCTTGCTGATTCAGAAATTACTGTATTTATCTCATTATGGGCACTAGGAGTTATCCGTATCTCATAACTCTCTTTTTGGTCAATCAATACTTGATCAGAGTGGCTTGTATATTTCTTATATTTAATGTCCGAAGTTTCTCGGGTTGAAATAAATGTTGCTGTAGCCTTGTTTTGATTTAAACGAAATATGTGAGTTGATTCATTTAGCATTTTGTTAGCTAGTATTAATATATCACTTACTGATCCTACAAATGTTGGATCTGAACAACCTGGCTCAGGCTGAAAAAAAGAATCCTCCCCTTTTGCCGGTATAAAAGCATCGGCATATTTTTTAGCATTTAGATCCTGTGAAACCGAAATCATCGCTTTATGATAGACATCGAATACTGAACCAGAATATTCCTTCTGTATGGCAATTAATAGCCCCTCTCTCGCCTTCCCTGAAACTATCATAGACACGATAGGTGCCTTTGGATTATTTTTTTTCTTGATTGATTCAATCCGATAATGGATAGAGTTTGATGCAGTACAATCAATAATAATATCGTATTCTTGTTTACTCAAATCTTCATTTTTTAATACTACATGCAGATTCTCATCGTGGGGTTCAACATCAATATCAGGTTCTATTTGAAAGATTCTATCCTTTAAAGCTTCCACTTTGGGTCTGCCAATATCCATTTGAACATATGGTTGCCGCAAAAGAACACCTGGTGTAACTTTCTTATTGTCGAAAAGGGTCAATTTCTTAACACCCGCTCGCGCTAAAGAAATAGCTACATTTGCTCCAAGCGCACCACAGCCCCACACCATTACTCTTTTATTCTGAAATATTGACAGCTCCGCCGAGAAGTCTCTTCTTTTTACGATCTCTGGTCTAAGCTCTTGTACAATACACCAATTAACAGATGCCTTACTTGCCCATTCAATAAAATCCTTCTGAGCCTTGTCTCCAATTTTCTGCCATTTGGGATCTGAAAATTGCTTCCCTATAGAGAGTATCACATTCAACTCAGCATCGTGGTCAAATTCCCAAGCAGTTAAATGCTGTAGCACATTATCTGAGCCTCGAATTCCGCGACTTGGTGAGCCAACTATTAATAATAGTGGAGTATCTTTATTTTTTTTAACTGCTGCAGCACGGAGAATAGATAGAATGAGGGACAACTTAATACCTCTATCCATTAGCTCTTTTAATAATTCATATATCTTTGTTGGGAATTCAAAAGGCATAGCGGTTTTTAACAATACTACAGCAGCTACATCTATATTGTCCAATGATGAATACGGTTCAAGCCACTCCACAATTGAGTATGCTGTCTCATTGGTTTTTATTAATGATGCGAAACCCAACCAATCATTCTTAGAAATAATTGGCGTATTTGCCTTCGGAATAATAGTTTTGCTGTTTACTGAAGTATAGGCTACAGGTGGATGAAGAGCCGCCCCAGTCTCATCCAATTCATTTACGGCAGCTCGGCGCAGCCATTCATCTAATCGAGTGACAAACCCATACATACCATCTGATGGATTCCACTCTATATCAGAAGCAACATACATACATATGGATTTTTTCCACTGAATGTGTGGTCTACCAGCAAACCTTGAATGGCTTGAATATATTTTTGGCGGTGAAAATGGAAAATTGTCATCAATGAGAATAAAAAATCGTTCTCTTGTCCTAAATGGAAAACCATCATCTGTTCGCTTCAAAGATCCGCAATAGACCGCAATTGTTACTATTAGTCTGTTAGCATCAATTCGATGGGCAAGCACCTCAAGAGCATTAGAATCTTTTATCTCAATTTTATGTAATTGATCAAGTGCTAATTGGTGCTCTGGAGTTAACAAATTTGGCCAAAACCAGTTTTTTGAGTTGGAGGTTCATCTTCGCCCCTTGCAGCAACAGCAGCGGAACCAAGTCCCGAATTATATTTTTCTTCTTTGCTGTTATTTTCACCGTCACCCAAAAAACTCAACCCTTCATCGTCCAGTCGAAACACAATCGGCTCAATTACACCATCAATCTCATGTTCCTGAGTACATATGAAATGATCTCCTTCAATGAGCTCTTCATAACGATTACGAGCCTTCTTATGTGGCGGGTTGTCCCCTTTTCCGTCCGTAAAGTCTGCTTCAGCGCTTGCCACTATAAATGGTGTATCTTGTGAGTACTTATCAAACTCATCAAGAATATCCTGTTTTAAGCTTTCCTCTCCCTCTTCCTCCTCTTTCCAATACATTACTTTTTTTGAGCAATGATGTGCACTTAACATAATATTCCACGCTAATCGATCAGTATTCCCTTTCTCAGTGGTTCGATCGAATATTTTCTTAATTGTTGGATACTCTCTATCACCAAAGAAAAGAGCTTGGCCAAAAGATGCCCCGTTAATTATTTTGATGTGTAAAGCTAGACTAGTGTTATTTCGATCTCCTGAAATATCTTCTTTAAAAGGTGCATGAATAAATACTTCAAGGTTATCTGAATATTCATTACCATTTAGCGACGTAATTAGGTTTCCCGGATTAGCACGAAATTCTTCAGGTAATTTCTCGTAGTCAGCACCCTCAGTAAATAATGAATCGTGTCCTACAACTAATATCCGATCACCAACATCCACATTTCCTGAGTTTGAAATTATGAGATCTTTTCTCCTAGTAACCTCATCTTTAAAGGCTATAGCATCATCACAAAGGTCTTTTTTATATTCATGGAATATTTTCGGTGTATGCCATATCTCACCAATCGTAACTTTTTCCAATAACTCTTCAAATCCCTTTATATGGTCTTCATCTGGATGTGTGAGAGCAAAGACATTCAAAAACGGTTTACCATCTACCTTGTTTAGCTTTGATTCAAGTTCCTGTACAATTTGGACGTGTGGATCATCTTCTTCTTCGGCTTTTTCTAATTGATGCAGGTCAATTTGCATAATCGTTTCATCATTAATAACAATTGTACTGCTGTCACCAGTACCAACTGGCCAAAATACAAATCCCTTTTCTGGAAACTGTTCGAACATGATGCACCCCTTTTTAGGTTATTTCTTACAAATTATCCTCTTACCTTGTTATTATCTCATAATCGTTATTTTTATAGAAAATCATCTATCATCAGATTTTAAGTTTCAATAGTACTCCTTGATATAGGCATATGCCTGATCAAACAGATTCTGATCCTTGTGGAGCTTGTATTTCAAAAGTGCTTTGCGGAGTGACTTCTGAACTTCACGCTCCCCGGCGGTGGTCAGTTGCCACCCATCAAAACGCACGACACGCACAATGGCATCAATATCAGCAACGATGCGTTCAACCACTGCTGGTGTTTTCTCCGTTTTAAGCTCCAGGAATAGCTCTGTAAGGGCTGCCTGAGGGGTTTTGGCTGCTTGTTCCTCTTCCAGCTCCTTCTCAGCATGCAAAGTCTCCTGAGCCAGCTTACAGAGCTCCTTGACAAACTCTATAGAAGTGATCAAGCCCTGCTCGGCCCGATTCCTTAAAGCTTCCAAACGTTCACTCAGTTTTTTGAACTTAGGTAGCCCTGAGTGCTTCCGAAAACGCTTGATCAAGGCTTTCACTATCTGCTTGGCATGTTTGGGATCTGGATGATTG
>JABMPR010000162.1 GCA_013202895.1 bacterium
CCAGACCAAGATGCATGATCTCATCAATAGCATCTCTGGTTGCTACACCTTCCATAAGTGCAAATACTGCTTCATTGATCATGGGCATGATGATGCGGTTGGCTACAAATCCTGGATAATCATTAGCCTCAACCGGTATCTTTGATAAAGCCTTTGCCAGGTCGACGGTTATTGCTACCGTTTCATCACTACAAGCATGTCCTCGAATAATTTCCACCAATTTCATCATAGGAACTGGGTTCATAAAATGCATACCAATCACTTTTTCGGGACGCCTGGTCTGAGCTGCAAGCTCAGTAATAGAAATTGAAGAGGTATTGGTACTCAGAATTGCAGCTGTATTTAATATACCATCCAGATCATTGAAAAGCTGAAATTTAAGCGCTCTATTCTCGGTGGCTGCTTCAACCACAAAATCACATTCTGAGAGATCCTGCAGTTCAGTCGATAAGCTAATTCTATCAAGTGTCGCAGCTTTTTCAGCATTGCTGATTTTTTCCTTTTTGACCTGGCGATCCAGATTTTTAGTGATGGTTGCCAGCCCCCGATCAAGGAATTCCTGTTTAATATCCAGCAGTGTGACATCATATCCAGACTGCGCAAATACATGGGCTATTCCGTTTCCCATTGTTCCGGAACCAATGACCCCGACTTTTTTAATATCCATCTTTTCCACCTTATATTCGCTCCACAATCAACGCCGAAGCCTCACCCCCTCCAATGCACAGGGCAGCCAGACCAAATCGAGCCTCTCTAGCTTCCATGGCATGGAGCAGGGTTGTAAGTATTCGGGCACCTGAAGCACCGATCGGGTGTCCCAAAGAAACGGCACCACCATTTACATTTACCTTTGTATGTGGAATATTTAATTCATCCATGGCAACCATTGTGACCACAGAAAAGGCTTCGTTTATTTCAAATAAATCGATTTCACCCAGGGTCATTCCAGCTTTTTTTAAAACGTTATTGATGGCTTTGATTGGTGCCGTGGTGAACCATTCCGGTTCATGGGCGGCTGATGATTGAGCGATCACACGCGCCATGGGTTTCAGCCCTCTTTTTTCTGCTTCTCCTTCACGCATGAGAACCAGCGCTGCTGCCCCATCATTGATTTTTGAGGCATTTGCCGCGGTAATGGTTCCGTTCTTCTCAAAAGCAGGTTTGAGCTTGACCATTTTATCGAAATCACCCCTGGCAGGTTCTTCATCGGCATCACAAACAATGGGGTCGCCTTTTCTCTGCGGGACCTCTACACCTATGATCTCATTTGTAAAGGCACCTGTCTTTTGAGCATTTAATGCCCTCAGGTAACTCTCTTTTGCAAATGCATCCTGAGCTTCGCGTGTATAGCTATACTCTTTAGCACACAATTCACCACTGAGTCCCATATGAACATCATCATAGGCATTCCGAAGTCCATCTCGGAGTATACCGTCAATCATCTGTCCATCGCCCAATCTCTGACCACCACGGGCACCTGGGAGATAATAGGGCACATTTGACATGCTTTCCATGCCACCGGCAACCACAACATTGGCATCTCCAACCTGAATTGCCTGAGTGGCTAACATGACTGTTTTTAATCCCGAGCCACAAACTTTATTGATGGTCAAACATTCAGTTGAAATTGGCATTCCTGCATATAAAGCTGCCTGGCGAGCTGGGGCTTGGCCTTCATTTGCAGTCATCACATTACCCATTATGACTTCATCAACATCCTCGGCTGGAACCTGACCACTTTCTAAGGCCGCGCTGATAGCTGTTGCCCCTAATTGGGGGGCTGAAATCGATGAGAGTTCGCCCTGGAATGCTCCAATGGGAGTACGTTTTGCGCTCAAAATAGCAACTTGTCGAATTGCTCTGGGTCTGTTCATGATAATTCCTTATGTATTATTCTCAATCTTGGGATTTTCCATATTTATAGATCGAATACTGCACACAATTATAAACGACTATCAGTATTTACGATTGACACTGACGATTGAAGCGTCAAAAATCGTTCCAAACAGGATCATCACTAAATAATGATTTATTGGCCCAAACACCTATTGGCCATTTGATTGACCGTAAGCCTTAATTATTCGTTTTACCAATTTGTGTCTCACGATATCGCTTTCGTCAAACTCAACAAACTCGATTCCTTCAACCCCCTTTAGAATTCTTACAACCTGGAGCAGACCAGATTCTTCATGTTTGGGCAAGTCCATCTGCGTGGGGTCACCTGTGATAATGATTTTTGAGTTTACACCCATTCGGGTAAGAAACATTTTCATTTGCATGGTGGTCGTATTCTGGGCTTCATCTAAAATAATGAAGGCGTTGTCCAGTGTCCGCCCCCGCATATAAGCCAGGGGTACGATCTCGATGGTTTTCTGATCCATGAGGAGATGGACTTTATCGTGGGGCATCATGTCAAACAGGGCGTCATATAATGGTGCCAGATATGGATCCACCTTCTCGCGCAGATCACCAGGTAAAAATCCAAGACGCTCCCCTGCTTCTACAGCAGGTCGGGTAAGGATGATCTTTTTTACTTCTCGATTTTTGAGGGCGGAAATTGCAAAGGCGACTGCCATATATGTTTTACCAGTTCCTGCCGGTCCAAGTCCAAATACCATGTCGCTTTTCATGGCAGCGGCAAAATAGCGCTCTTGTCCCGGAGTGCGGGGCTTGATCACCTCTGATCGGGTAAATAAGACCACGGAATCCAGACCCTTTTCACCAAGGCTTGATTGTCCACTTTGAATGAAACGAATAATGGTGAGAACATCGTCTTTATCAATGAATTTTTTGCGGTTTAAAACCGCAATCATTTCAAACAGTGTACTTTCGACCAATTGAAGTTTTGATTCGTCTCCGCGGGCGATTAGCTCATCTCCCCTGACATACAGTGAAACATCGAGATGATTCTCAATCAATTTCAGGTTGGTGTCATTGGGTCCAAGTAATTCAACAGGATTTACCCCCCGGATTGGAAGGCGTTTTTCAGAGCTAGATTTAGCAGTTGTCAAACCCATAAGGCGGACTGAGATTAATTTGTTTGAGGTGGTTTTCCAAACAAAAATTATGGGTGCTTTAGAGGACTGGTATGCTAAGTTTTTGGAGCATTAACCTGGGGTTTCAGGAAAAATTTTGCGCATGACAGAATATTCACCGGGATCATGGTCAAATGGGATATATCCCCGTCCCGTTCCACCATGTACGACATCAACTGGTCGTTTGCGGTGATTAAAAATTTTCTCAATCTGGGTTGGAATGGTGGTCTTTGGTGAAATAATTTCTATGGTGTCACCTTTTTCAATCCGGTTCTTAACTTCGAATTCCAATAGTTGAGTTTCAGGATCCCAGGCTATCACCATTCCTGCATTCTGATGTGTGAAATCCTGTGAGCTTGGATCCACATAATTCTGGCCATACTCGCTGGGATTCTTGGTGTAGAATCCGGAGATATATCGCCGGTGAGCAATACCTATCAGATCTTCAAGGTTCCGGGCATCGAAACTTTGGCCTGCCTGCATATCATCAATTGCTTTGCGGTATGATCGGGCAGTCATGGCGGCGTAATAGATTGACTTCGTCCTGCCTTCCACTTTGTAGCTGACTATCCCTGCATCTCGCATTTGCTCTAGAAGTTCTATTGAACACAGATCTTTGGCATTCATCATATAGGTGCCGTGTTCGTCCTCCTTCATATCAAAATATTGACCAGGGCGTTTTGGCTCTTCCAGAAAATATCCTTCACCGGGTGATTCATACTGCTGAGGGGGTGTGCTGACCTCAACTTCTTCAAGCGCCAGGAGACTCGATGATTTTTGACCGAAGTTGTATCCCCAGCGACAGGAATTGGTGCAGGTCCCCTGATTGGCGTCCATATTATTCATATAATTGGTAATGAGACAACGACCTGAATAGGCGATACATATAGCACCGTGGACAAAGGCTTCCAGCTCAACATCCGGTACCTTCTCATGAATCTCTGCGATCTCTTTCAGGCTAAGTTCACGTGAGAGTATGATGCGGGAGGCGCCTTGATCTCTCCAGAATGCGGCACTGGCCCAATTGGTGCAATTCGCCTGTGTTGATAAATGAATATCTAATTGTGGGAATTCTTTCCGAGCAAGATGAATCAATCCCGGATCGGACATAATCATGGCATCTGGTTTGTGTTGGAGCATTCGTTCCATTTCATCCATGAACCCTTTTATTTTGGTATTATGGGCATAGATGTTCATGGTCAGATAAATCTGTTTACCCAGATCATGGGTATAGGCAATGGCATCTACCAAGGATTCTTTGCGAAAATCATTCTCTCGGGTACGCAGTGAGTAACGTGGGACACCGGCATAAACGGCATCGGCTCCGTAGGCGAAGGCATATTTCAGTTTATCAAAATTACCGGCGGGTAAAAGTAGTTCGGCAGTTGTTCTATTCATATGATGGGTCCATTCTTATCTCAATCATGTTGCCCAAATAAGTGGTTAGCAAGCAGGGAATGCAAACACTCTTTTTCAAGCCGCGGTGTTTTGAGTGCCGAACTCAAATCATGGAATTATCTGGATAATTAGCTCTGACCATAAGCCGATCTCTGATCCATCGGTCAGATCAAACGACAATACTTTAAATTGGAATGAGGGCTTGAATCCGAGTCCTTGAAATATCGCTTTCAAGTGATTTTTTTCACATTGCTTAATTGGTCATGATCTCGAAATATGGGTAGCTCAGATCCTGTTCAAATTGCCTGTTATCCCAGGCTATAATTATATTGAATTTGGCCTTTGTCCAACCAGGGTCCATACAAGATATTGATGTGATTTCAATCTAATCTACCAAGGGTTGTGGGAATTCAGCGTTCTAGCAGAGTATAACTGAATTCTAACAATTCAAGTATTGACTGTTGAAAAGAGATGCTCTATCTTGCGCCGTAATGAACAGAGAAATTTAGGAAATTTATGGAGCTTATTAGGGACCAAAATCCCGAGGAGTTTCTTCTAAGTGTGACATCGATCACAGGTGTCGCAAATAATCGTATATCCAAAAAAGGAGGATAACAAGAAGATGAGTAAACGATACCTACTTGCTGTGTTGCTCGTTGTGGTGATGGTTCCGGCATTGGCCCTTTCTCAGGGTACAATTACTGGTTCAGTAACTGATGCAAACACAGGTGATGCTTTACCAGGTGCAAATGTGATCGTGGATGGCCAGCCTTATGGTGGCGCTTCCGATCTTTCTGGCGCCTATGTAATTGAGGGCGTACCCGCTGGAAACTATACCGTCACTGCTTCAGTGATCGGATATGAATCAGTTTCCATGAGTGCCCAGGTTGCAAGTGGTGTTTCCACAACATTAAACTTCGCAATTGCTAGCCAGGCGTTGGAAATGAGTGCATTGGAGGTATTGGCCTCTCGGGCAACAAGGGAAACCCCGGTCGCTTATTCCGATGTTCCAAAGGAAGAAATGAATCTTCGTCTTGGTTCACGTGACATTCCCCTCGTTCTGACAACCACACCAAGCGTTTACGCCACGGAGCAGGGTGGCGGTGCTGGTGACTCACGGGTTAATGTGCGTGGTTTCAATCAGCGCAATGTAGCCATCATGATCAATGGTGTTCCAGTAAACGACATGGAAAACGGTTGGGTCTACTGGTCCAATTGGGATGGTGTTGCTGACGCCACATCTTCCATCCAGATGCAGCGCGGTCTAAGTGCTGTCAACCTGGCCGCCCCTTCGATAGGTGGAACCATGAATATCCTTACTGACCCCGCAACCCACGCAAAGGGTGGTCTTTTAAAGCAGGAATTCGGTGATGGTGGTTTCTTAAAGACGACCTTGAGTTATCACAGTGGAATGATTGGTGACAATCTAGCCATCGGTGGTACAATCGTGAAGAAGACAGGCGAAGGTCTCATTGATAAAGCCTGGACTGATGCCTGGGCCTATTATTTGGGTGTAAGCTACGCAGCAAGTGAAAAGAGCCGTTTTGAATTGTATGCACTCGGAGCACCCCAACGTCATGGTCAGATGCGTTATGCCCAGAACCTGGCCGCATTTGATTCAACCTATGCCAAAGAAGTCTTTGATCAGTCCGCCATAGATGCTGGAGCTATCGATGGCTTTACTGAAGCCGGTACGGATATCTACGGGGATGCTGATGGTGCCGACGGAGCACAAGGTGGTGTCTTTTATAATGAGAACTGGAATGTCATAAATTCCAGCTACTCTGGCAAACAGTACTACTATATGTATGGCGACAAAACCGTTGATCGTCATGATCCAGATTACCTGAATGAGAGTGAAAATTACTATCATAAACCTCAGGTGAACCTGAACTGGTACCTGACCCTGAATGATATGATGCGCCTCTCAACCGTCGCCTATTTTTCAGGCGGTTCCGGTGGTGGAACTGGAACATTTAGTGATGTTCTCTGGGATTATAATGGTCCCTCGCGTATTGCCGATTGGGATGCTACTGTTGCTTATAATCAAGGCTCCACAAGTAGACGCTATGGGTATGTTGATTCTACTGCTGAAGCCAACGGCGACAGAACCTATTTTGACAAAGTTGCTGGTGAAGCTGGTGGTTTTCTTAGAAACAGTATTAATCGTCAGTGGACGATAGGCGCTATTTCCAAACTACACTTAGATATGAGTGACGCCCTAAAGGTTCAGGTTGGTGTGGATTGGCGAACTGCTGAGATCGAGCACACTCGTGAAGTTCGTGATCTGCTCGGAGCTGATTATGCTGTCAATGGTTCTTGGGATAATTATAACTACGCAGAAATAGATGACGATAAAATCATCACCCGGGATCAGGATATTACCAAACGATACAGCTCCTTCTATAACGAATTCGACGAAACGATCGAAGATGCTAAGGTTGGACTTGGTGATAATATTGACTACAATAATACGAATACTGTGGACTGGTTAGGCTTTTTCGCTCAAGCCGAGTACAAAATGAACCTGTTCTCTTTCTATGGTATGGGCGGTTATTCCATGGTGAAGTACGGATTCCAGGATTTCTTCAAGATGGCCTCAAACTATGATTACACCTATGTTGACGCTGGTGATGATGGTGAGGTAGTTATTAATTCTGATTGGATTTCCGCGCTTCAGTTGAAGGGTGGCGGTTTGTACAAAGTCTCCTCAGATCTGGATGTCTTTGCCAACTTCGGGTGGGTCGAGAAGGTACCTATCTTCGATAATATCATCTCCGATGGTGATGCCACCCTGGCCAGTGATCCTACCAACGAAACCTTCATCAGTACCGAACTCGGTCTGAACATGCGAGCCCTCAATGGTAAATTGGCCACCAAGTTCAATTACTATATCACCAACTGGTTGGATCGCAACCTTGTCGTGCCTGTGTCTTCCGGACAAGGTAGCAGTGGTGATTCGGATCTCATCTTCTTGAGTGGTCTGGACCAGCATCATACAGGATTTGAAGCAGAAATTGCCTACATGCCAATTAGAATGTTGCGTCTGGATATCGCTGCCTCCATAGGCGATTGGATGTACACTAGTGACGCAATCGGTGACTACAAGGATGATGCGACAAACACTACAACAGAATTCGAATATGCTGTGAAAGACCTCATGATTGGTGATCAACCACAGTCTGCTTATGTATTGGGCGCCAGTGTCTTCCCCATCAAGGGTCTTACAGTCCGCGGAACCTATTTCATGTATGACAAATTCTATGCGAATTGGGATCCCGTCAATCGCCAGATTGATGATACTGATGAGGATGGTGAAATCAGTGATACCGAGCGTGCGGCTGCTGATCGTGAGCAGAGCTGGCAGACGCCTGGTTACAACAAAATCGACCTTCATGTAACCTACGACTTGCCTATGAAAATTGGTGGCTTCGGAGCCCAGGTGTTCTTCCATATGTTCAATGCGTTGGACGAAGTTTATGTCTCGGATGCACTTGACAATAGCCAGTATAACGCCTTCTCAGACGATGGTGTCAATCACCAAGCCGATGATGCTGAGGTATATCTTGGCTCACCTCGTCGTATGAACATGGGTCTGACCGTCAGCTTCTGATAGTTATACACCCCTTGTTAAAAAAGTCCCGGTCTCGGCCGGGACTTTTTTTGTCTATATCTTAATAGCACCTGACTTATGAGGCTGTGTGAAAACGTCAAGTCACTGGTAAAATATTGAATATAGTAATTTATTGTTATGTTTATTGAAAGCGAGTAAACATAGTGATAATAAATAAGATAAGTAGTATTTATACTTGCTTATTCTTGTAGAATAATTAACTTAACATATTGATAATACATAAGATAGTATCCGCTAATATTTTCTTAAGCACAGTGAGTTGATTATGCATTATATCTCCCCCAAAGACCGCACACAGACCAGTATCATGCAA
>JABMPR010000163.1 GCA_013202895.1 bacterium
ATCATGGCTTAAATTATGGAATTAGGGGTATCTGTCTATCAGGGTATCCCCTATTGTTGCATAGTGAATCCCTTAGGGAGGTAGTTTTGGATTGTGAGATTATTGCTTGTATATGGCTAGGATTAAGGGATAGAACCTATTCAGGGCTTTCTCAGGCTTTAAAATATTTATTGGATGTTGTGCTTCAGCAATGTGAATAGGAATGGTCAGTTTGAGTCACAACCACCGCCCTCTTCATTAGCTGATTCGGTCATTAATTGAAATATTACTTTCTCAGTACGTTGAGATTGAGTAGCAAAATACTATGTATTGACTTAACAAATAAGATTAATGATTAAGGATATTTCATTTGAGCATGACAAACCTGGCAATATGCAGGATATCGCCAGCTGTTTGTGGATCACAATAGTATCTGTTTCAAAAGCAGTACGTGGACGACCGGACATTGAACGGCTGTACCAAAAAATGTTTTAGAGCTTGCTGTTGAACTGGATTATTGCCCCAACATCCATCCTATTGTGTGTTAAATAGATCTTTACAGATATAAAATTAAGGAATGTAAAAACTAAGCAATTAATATTGCCGCACTCAATTCATTGTACAGGTTATATCAGAATATTAAATCTACAGATATAAATCTTGTATCTTCAAGATGCTCATGCAATACATAGGCATAATCCAACTTAATAACCATATTATCAACACGTTGGGTTAAGCCCACACCCAAACTGCCATTTTCCTCATCATTATTAAATTGATAGCCTGAGCGCAAAACAAAGCGTTGGGCAATTATGGTTTCCAGACCTAGATAAATCTGCTCATCATTGTCATTGAAATGTATGGCATCAATCGCCATACGGGAATGAACAAAGGCTGACTGAAAAAAATCTGCCGCTAAGCCAAATTGAAAATTCAGGGGAAGGGGGTAAGCTTCAGTCTGTTTCCGTGCCTGGAGAATGCGATTGGGGAATTGACCGTTATCATCATGCAAAATGAGCAGATCTGGACCATCCATACACAAATCAGGACCAAAATTCCGCATGGACATGGCGATAACAGTATTTCGAAAATCGATGTTATACTGGGTACCTAAATCAAAGGCAATTCCAGACGCAGTTTCATTCCATATCCGTTGATATAGATATTTTGTGGTAAAACCCAAACTGAACCGATCCATTAGCTTTCTAGCGTAGCTAACACCAACTTCCACATCCTGGGAATCAAAATATTGTCCAGTCCCACTGGGTTCCATTTCCGTCGTAATTTCCATCGGCTCCATACCCAGGGCCAACGCATGTATCCCCAGGGTCCCACTGTTAGGGAGGTTTAAAGTGTATCCGAATGCTGTAATGTTGAAATATGTCATCCAGGGTATATAGGAAAAGTGAAAGGCTTGATTATGATCCTGAATTATCCCTGCGGGATTCCAAAACAAGGCGCTGGCATCAGCAGACATGCCAGTCACTGCACCGCCCAGAGCGGCGGATCTGGCCCCGATTGGTATTTTAAGAAATTGTGCGCCGGCTGTACCCAAATTCGGATTTTGACCTTGAAGCGCTGAGATTAATGCAAGTATCAGAAAGATGGAAATGGTGAGTGAGTATCGCTTTCTCATGATCAACCTCATTTTATCACCGCGAATCGATTGAAATATTCAAATCCATGGGCTCTAACCTGATATAGATAGATACCGGCAGTGATTTCTCGTCCACCCTCGGCCCGTAAATCCCAGGTCTCTGTACCATTGTCTGCACTGTGCTCCAGTGATTTAATCAGATTCCCTGCTAAGGAGAAAATATAAATATCACATTCAGTGGGTAGATTTGTGAATTGGATCTGGCGCAGAGGTTCCTTGCGCAAGGAACCGAAATCCTGTTCCCAGAGCGAACCTACCATGTATGGATTAGGAACAACTCGAATGGCATCCAGTGCACTTTCCAATTGAGTCTGGTCCGTACTCCCACTGGCTATTCCAAATGTATAACTGTCTTGAATTGTAGGAGATATTTCTGGTAGGGATGTGAGTGTTGCTGTTGTTCCGATCGGGGGAGGATTGGCAGGGTCGAAAGTATATGTGGCAATGATTCCATTAAAATGGCTTGATGAACCATTATACAGCGTATCATTTGGATTGACCATAGTGAGATCACTATATGCAATTGAGGCAGTTATATACGCTAACCCTTCTGAGTCAGTAGCTGAGCTGGTAATAATTATTTGGTATGAGGTGTCCAGCAAACTATCAGAATCCTCAACTTCAAAATTAATATTGAAATTGAGAATAGGAGGGATGCTGATATCCTGTAATTCTGCCTGAGCCCGCATCACGATGATTAAGCCATCATCTGAAACCAATTCCATCCCTGGATCAAAGGGTTGGGGTGACATGACCTGGAGAGTGTCTTCACTATTATAGCGATCTAATTGTGCACAAAAATTCAAGCTTATATAATCACCAACACTGCGAATATTTACGGTATCGGCAGGCTCAAATCCCATATAGAAAGCATCAGGCACTAATGTGTATTCGTAAACGGATCCATAATAGAAGGGGGCATTTGGATATAGAATTTCCTGTGTACTTAGATTGTGGAAAGTAAAGGTATTGGCAGATGTGAACTCAAATCCATAATGTATATTCGGAACCCGGCTGGAATCCGTGATAATAGGCACGGCAACAACACCAGGATTTCCAATCTCATTACGCTGGACATAACTGAAAGTAAGTTCGTAACTATAGTCACTTAACTGACTGTCTGATACTGGGTTAGCATCTAATAAAAAATTGGATTTTCCATCACCCTTATGGGTTATATTTGTTCCAGCAGCGCCAATGTTGGCGGCCGCAGAAGAGACGGGAATAATACTTATGGTATTGATTGCATCAGCGGAATTACCGATACCACCTTCCAAGCTCTCAATGAGAGTATCACCA
>JABMPR010000164.1 GCA_013202895.1 bacterium
CTCTATGGGCAGCGGGCGCGGCTATGTAGAACTCCTCTTAGTGAATTTTCAAGTAAAACATAGGGTTAGCGTTTGAGAAACTCGGATTGACCCTTATTTTTCTTATCCAAAAACTCCCTGGCCATCTTTCATTTCTTTTGTATGAACTGAAAGACGCTTCCAATTTATCAGGATGTTTCATGTGCATATAGCTCGCGGCCCAGAGTACTTCAAAGCTGTCATTGAAAGTCAAAAATGCCTGTAGTAAATATTGCTCCGTAAAAAATATATAATCCTTCAAAACCCACTCTTTCTTATATTCTGCTGGCATAAATATATCATGTATATGAACAATTACTCCCTTGTTAAGCCGTGGCAATACTTCAAGGTAGAGATATTGAACATCACTACCAATTTTTAATACATGGCTAGAATCAATAAACAATATATCATTTTCAACTAATTCTTTGAATCTTGCTAAATCTACATTTTCGATTTTTGTTATTTCTAATTTTGAAAGACCAGGAAAACCTCTACGCAAAGTACCATTCGGGTATGGGTCGAATATTATCAACTCTGTATTTTTATTGTTCTTTAAAACTGCCTGTGCCGATAAATAGGTTGAATTACCTGAGCCTATTTCAAATATCTTTCTGGGCTTAAAATGACAAATCATACAATATAGAATTTCACCATCTACAGATTCAAAACCGTCATTATTTACATAGTATTCGTAAGGTGTTGAGGTCTTATCATATGGAAACTTGTCATACTCTTCTTTAAAATTTGCAAAAAAGGTTAAAAGAAGATTCAGTTGTCCATCTTCATTCATATTTATCCCTGGCATCTCAGCATCTCTGTCCCACAAATCTCTATTCTTAAGATCTTTTGTGTCTGGGATTGGTGAATAAAAATGATTTAGTGTAATATGAAATCCTGATTTTGCCATATAAGAAATGTTTTTTTCAAAATTCGCCTTAGTATCTTATCGTAAATTTCTCTAACCGTCATAGAAATTTGCTTCCTGTATTTTAATGTTTACAAATCAGCTACTTTTCAATTGTTGTAACCACTTTAATATATTATTCCGTAAAGAACTCATTACTTCGTAAGGAAAGAAAGACAGTAGGTATAACAAAATAAACGAGCGCATACTCAACAAATGGTGAAGCATTAACAGCCTAGCCTCTGAATTCTTTCCAGATCTCCATTTAGATACGGTAAGTCCTTTCTGTGCTCTCATCCTAAATTCTATAATCTCCTTCTTATATTCTTTTCTAAAGTCTTTATACAGATTAGATAGCTTGCCAAGTATATATTCAAGTTCTACAGGAATGTCCTCTGCATATTTTAAAGAAAGGTTTTCACCATGCTCCCTATATTTCGCTGTTACCCCAGGTAGATATTTCAAATCCCAATCATGGGCTATCCTTAGAAATAGATCAGTATCCCCTGCATGGTTTAGTAACTCATCAAACCAGTCTTTTAATGAATCAAGCGCTGTCCTGGAAATCATGGCTGTTTGCAGGTTAATGTTATAATGCCTGATTAGTTGCCTGAATATTCTCCCGCTTGGCTGCCGGTTATTTCTACGCATCATTCTAATGCTACCATTTGCTTCCAATATTTTAACATTGGAGTATACTAAACCGATTTTTTTGTCATTTTCAAACAACGGAACCTGCCATTCCAGTTTTTTTGGCAGCCATAGATCATCGGTATCCAGAAAGGCGATATACTTGCCTTCAGCCTGTTTTAATGCCAGGTTTCTTGCCGCATAGAGAGGAATAGTCTGGTTCCCTCTAAAATATCTGAGCCGACTATCATAACTCTTAGCTATCTCTCCACTTTTGTCAGATGAGGCATTATCCCAGAAAACGATTTCCCAGTCTGTATAGGTCTGAAAATAAATACTCTCTATCGCTTCTCTCAGATACTTCTCACCATTCAAGCAATTCATGATTACGCTCACTGTTGGGCTATTGGTTGAATGGTTGAGTGGCTGATTAGTCGAATTGTTTTTGCTCATGGTTCTTCGATGTTAGTAGTTGGTTAGTGGAGGATCGTAAGGAAATTTACCATTGATAGAGGACATAGGAATCGTGTGGATCTCTATCCTCTACCTCGTTTGGATCGTGTGGCAAATCCGTGCAATTGGCCAGCAACGCAGGATGTTCACTTATGCACTTGAATCCGTACCAGAGTCTTGGAGGGATTTTCACCAACTGATAATTGTCACGCCCAATCTCCAGGACTGTCAAATTACCTTTGCTTATAGAATTTTCACGGTCGTCATAAATGACTAATTTTATCTTACCAATAGGAACGGCAAAGATTTGCGTCATCTTTTTGTGGCGTTTCCAGGCTTTGACTACTCCTGGTAAAATCTCTGAAAAATAAACTTCTCCAAACTTCTCAAACAGGGGATTATCAATTCTAAGCATATGCATAATCCTTCCGCGCTCATCGGGTATTTGCTTCAGCTCTTGAACAATAACCCCCTCAATTATCTGCTCTTTGCCCATTGCATGCCTCTATCTTTCGCTAAAGAACAGTATTGTTCTATTTGTTTCGTACTAAATTCGAGCATGTTTTCTCCGTTTTTAAAAAATTCCTTATACCACAAAGCAGTGAACTCAACGGTTTCCTCAAAGGATAAAATTGCCTGCCAATTGAGCGAGGATAAGGCTTTATCGCAACACAATTTTAGAAGCCCGCTTTCTTTTTTAATTGAATCATCACCTTTCATTTTCCATTGAGCTTTGTCCCAATATTTCTTAAAGATATCAATCAGAATACCTACTGGCTGAATTACATCAGTTTTGGGTCCGAAATTAAAGGACTCCCCAGTCTTCAGTTCATTATTTCCAAGCAAAACCCCTAACCAAAGATAACCGCTAAGGGGCTCAAGGACATGCTGCCATGGCCTTGTAGCGCGGGGATTCCGCACACTTACCTCCTTGCCCTCTGACCAGGCTCGCATGCAATCGGGTACAATCCTATCTTCAGCCCAATCACCACCGCCTATAACATTGCCTGCCCTTGTTGAGGCTACATTAACCTGTTTTTCTCTATTAAAATAGCACTGGCAATATGAATTTATCGCTATTTCAGCACATCCCTTGGATGCACTATAAGGATCATCTCCACCCAATTGATCGTCCTCCCTGTATCCCCAAACCCATTCCACATTCTTATAACATTTATCACTCGTAATGATCACGCCCACCTCTACACAATCACTTTTCCTGATACACTCAAGAACATTGACTGTTCCCATAACATTGGTATCAAATGTAAGTTTTGGCTCGTCATAGGAACGCCGAACAATCGACTGGGCCGCTAGATGAAAAACCACCTGTGGCTGGAAATCATCAAACACTTGCATGATATCATGCAAATTTCGAATATCTCCCACATTATGCTGGATCAGTTTCTGTAACCCTAGCACTTCAAAATTACAAGGCTCCGAAGGGAGGTAAGCCGAAAATCCCGCCACTTTTGCCCCAAGCTGCCTTAGCCACAGGGTAAGCCATGAGCCTTTGAAGCCTGTGTGCCCCGTTACTAATACACGTTTATTCTTGTAGTAATCATCGAACATAAAATCAGCTCTTGGCGAGCCTACCTACCACACCTTCCACAGAGCATTCCCACTCTCCCACAGCTCCGTAAGGAGGAGATAATCTCGATATGTGTCCATACACCGCCAGAATCCGTCATGCCTGTACATAGCCAGATTGCCTTCCTTCGCTATGCGTTTCATGGGCTCTTCCTCAAGCTCTACGTCGCCTTCTATATAGTCCAAAACAGCATTTTCAAGAACAAAGAATCCTGCATTCATATAGCCTTCAAGCTGTTTCTTTTCATTCCAGTCGATAATCTTTCCTGCCGCATCACGTTCCACTGTGGCAAAGCGGGAAATAGGATGTACTCCTGTAAAAGTAGCTAATACCCCCTTCTTCTCATGATAGGCAATCAGATCATTGATGTTCACATTGGACAGCCCATCTCCATAGGTAACCATAAACTGTTCTCCCTCCAGATACCGCTCTACCATCTTGATTCGTCCACCTTTTTTCGTTTCCAGGCCAGTATATGCCAACGTAACGTTCCAATCTTCATCGTGACTGTTATGGCAAGTAACGTGGTAATCCGATTTCAGTGACACAGTAACATCACTATTCATATAGCGGTAGTTTAGGAAATACTCCCTGATTGCCTGATGTTTGTAACCTATACAAAGGATAAAATCATTGAAGCCGTAATGGCTGTAAAGCTTCATAATATGCCAGAGGATAGGGCTGCCACCGATTTCTACCATGGATTTGGGCTTATATTCAGTCTCCTCACGTAGACGAGTGCCTTTCCCGCCACATAGAATAACAACTTTCACTATTGTCCTCCTGAAATTGAATTCCTGTAATACTCAACAGTTTTCTTCAAGCCTTCCTCAAGATTAGTTTGAGGTTTCCAATCGAGTACGTTTTTAGCAAGGCTGATATCAGCATACAACCCCATATTCTCACCAGGGCGATAAGGATAAGCACCAAAGTTCGGCCGTCCACTACCAACCAATTTCACGACTTTTTCGATGACATCTCTGATGGCAATGGGTTGGCC
>JABMPR010000165.1 GCA_013202895.1 bacterium
AATATAGAGAGCTTGTATATCAGTACCATCCTGAGTTAAAATCCAACCCTATAGGATCTAAAAACAAAAAATGAGAACCAACAACTATAACTTGAATCTGACTAACCGGAAATACTTCCTAATAGAAGCTAGTGATGTACCATTTGAAGGAGTCTCTCCCCCCACTACTTCAATATAAAAGGGGCTGGCATAACTTGTCGCAGTGCTTGTGCAGTCGTAGTCGAAGAACTAGACTCCTGGACCGTAGGACCAAGAAGGATACGGGTCCTTTTTGAAATACATGCCAAAATACATAAGGGACAACGATCTCTGTTTTTTAAGCTGAGATCTTCTAAAAATGAGAGGGAAGATAAACCTTCCCTCTCACATTAAATCACACCTTAAAAGAGAACGGTTGAAATATTTACATCGACAGTATTTCCACTATTGTCCATGAAACCATCAACATAAAAAGTATCACCCGTACCATTTGAGGCAACGGGCACAACTACAGTAAATAAGCCACCTCTCATATTTGAATCCCACTCAAAAGACACCGCAGAGCTTGGCAATACATATAAAGCATTCCCACCACTTTCAATAATACCATAAGTGGGCACGTCTGGATCAAGATACTCATTGGCTGTAAAACTTACAGTGAAGGTGTGGGTATCGGTGTTTGAATTATTTAAGGCAGTTCCAGTCTGATTCAAAAAGCCAGTTGGAGCTGCGTCATCACCGATAAGAATTGCGCTGGAGAATGATCCTTCACCAGCATCATTATTGGCAGCAATTTTGAACATTAAATCAGTTCCACCACTAAATGGTGTTTGGATGCCATCATCATCAAAGAAATCAAACTGCTGATAGGCGTTTAAATTAATGGTACCAGATTGATTTGTGACAAAGTCCTGGGCACTAAATGAACCGACTCGAATGAAGTCAGTATTATCAGCATTGTCATTTGCATAAATACTGTAACCTGACGCGTTGGGTTCAGTTTCCCACTGGAAGGTGATCAAGGTCGTATTCCAATCAGCTTGCCAGTTATTTCCCATGTTAATGGCAAAACCGGAGACTTGACCGGGAAGCGTAACACCACCCGCTGTTGCGAAACCAAAGCTACCAGAATCAAAATCGCCTACAATTGTTGAATACACTCTATAGTTTAGAGTATAGTTTTGATCAGGTTCAAGATCGTAGACCGGATTAACTATAAGTGTTTTTGAGTCGGCAGAAAGGGATACCACTGTGGATACGAGAGCTGAACTTGCATCTGTCAGCGTCGCAAATCCGTTGTAATTGTCTAAATCAATCTCCATCGTAAATGTCAGCTCAATATTGTCGCTCACTACAAATTCACTGAATACACCATCGACAAATTCCAAGTTTGTATTCACAAACTCGATACCATCCTGAGTTGCGAATGAATAGTTCCCGGAATAAAAATTGTTATCCAGAGAATAGCCACTCAAAACCAGGTTATAGCTTGAATTAGCTAGCAGAGCACTTACATAAGGGCTGATCGTGAGGCTGATATCGTTGGTCCAAGATGATTCAAACTCCACATTGCCACTCGGACCTGTCAGTGAAATTTGGAAGGAGCTGGGTTGCATCGCTTTCGAGAACGTTATTGATAAATCTTCTGTTATTCCAAAATCATCATTCTCAAAATTATTCTGAACGATAAAAGGTCCATCAGATGCAATTCCCAGAAGCATGTTTCCTGCATTGGCAGTGCCGTCTGGGATCAAGCTGACCGCAGCAGTCTGTACATTGTAGCCATATGTTCCATCATTGAAGGGCAAGGATCTTATGAGAACAGAAGGGGTTGCAGGTAGCTCTGTAAACGAAAAGACGCCTTGATTGTTCGACATTACCGAATATAGAGCAGGCGAAATATCATAGGCCGAAAAATCTGCAATAAGGGTAACCTCAGATGCTAAAGTTGTGTTTTCACCATCTTCAACTGTATATACCGTGCCAGTCACTGCAGCATTTAAGGCATATAAATCCTTATCAGCCGTTTCACTATGATAAAAATCGCTCTGAAAATCTTCATCCGGCCATTCTGGAGTTCCAACGATCTCATGAATCAATGGTATATATACAGTGCTTCTACTGACAGCATACATGGTATCAGCCGAAAATGTTAATTCGAAGATACCCGAAGAAAGCTCGGTGAGTGCATAATAACCGAGAGAATCACTTGTTACTGATTGTGTTTCTCCATCGACAATGGTTGTTACCATGATGCCTGCCAATCTGGCGTTTGTATTTGCATCTGTAAGGATTCCATGAACGCTGCCAATTACCCTACCTTTTTGCCCACTGGCTTTCGGGCTGTTGGATTCTTCACAGCCGGCCATCAGCATTAAAATCAAAATGGACGTAATCCAAATATTTGATCTGATTTTTTTTGTTCTCAACATTTTTTATCTCCTTTATCGTTTGATATAAATCGGTAAAATTTGTATCGCACCTGCTCTACAGTCGTGAACTATTATTCCACTTTTTAACTCACAGAGTGTAGAAATTGGCGAATAGCATCCTAATCTTGGAGTGGATTCTGATCTAGTTTTATCGCTTTATAATTCCTTTGCAAGCGTCAAAATAATTATGCTACCCCCATTCCGCAAACCTTATTCACTTAATACATAACCCGGATGATTCTTGAGGGTGTTTTTTATAGTATTGAATTTAGCTCAATGTGCATTTCAATATTCTAAATGGTCAGGGGGCGTTATCTCAGATGATCGCACACAAGAAGCTGAGCTGAGTCCAAGCTAGCTGAGCACTGGAAATCAGCAGGCTTTGCTTTAGCTGGGGTAGTATGATGAGGAAAGCCAGAAATAAAAAAACCCTCATCGGATGATAAGGGTTTTTGAGTTTTAGGAGGTCTGGCGTTGATTAAGCATGGTGATGCTTTTTCTTGCGCCATTTCTTGGTCTTCCATTTACCAATCTGCTTGGGCCAGTCATAATGTTTCTTGTTCTTGAAACCCTTGGTCCAGCGATAGTAATC
>JABMPR010000166.1 GCA_013202895.1 bacterium
GTATGGATTCGCTGAGTCGATTGGGCATACAACCAAAGGGGCCGATCGCAAGTGCTCCACAAAACTCAGTTCCCACTTCAGCCATTGGTCCACCAACAGTAATTACAGCTTCACCAGCTAATTTTGGAGAGATGTATTGCTTGGATGCATCGATAACATGATCGATGTCGATGAGTCTTTTGATGTACCAGCCTGATCCTTCCATGATGTTTTTAATGGCTCTTTCCTGACGATTCATGATACTTCTCTTCAGCCTTATTTTCATTCTTTCCATAAGAGTGTTTTTGCTCATCAGATACTCTTTATGAATCACACTCCAGTCCACATAGTAGAGCCACTCATGCAATGGAGCGACATGTGAAATAATACCGTTTTGAGCGAGTCTTTCGGGTAACCAGCGTCTTGCGATACCATCCTTGCGGACGTAGATCTCACCAACGATCAGGACGTGAGGAAGTGTCTTAAGTGAGTCCTTATGTTCAATCTGCTTCAGTTCATCGGCCGCTTTTTCAATCGCTGTGTAAAACAGTTTATTCCCACCCTCGATTCCCCTTAGAACATCATCCCAGATCTGGTTTAGTCTTGTTAGCGCTTGATCTGGATATTTTGCATTTACCAGCATGGCATGGTACATATCTTCAAAAATGTCTGCTATGATCACGCTAGTCCAGATCATAAAGGTAGTTTTATTACCCAAACTACCATAGCCGTCATCACTATCGGTTGACAAAAAGGCTACATTTTTGAACTCCTGCTTCTTCATTAAATCACGCATGAAATCCTGGTACTGACCAAAGCGACAGGGGCCATTTGCCGTAGGATAAAAGAATATGGTGATTTCGTCATCCAGTCTTTCATTCCTCAAATACTGGATATAACCTCCAGTAGTAAGCTGCAGGGGTAAACACTCCTTGCACGACGAATTACCGCGTCCAATTTTTAGATCTTCCTCATCCGGGGGTGGCAGGGCGTGGCTGCGAATACCACGACTCCTGAATGCGGCTGCAATCCCGGGACTGGCATACTCATTGATGGATGCAAAAACGACCTTCACTCTTTTGTCAAACAGTGAGACTTCTTCACCATCTGAGGTAGTGATGATCATTTGCCCATCTTCCATACGGGATTCTGCCTGTTGATAGTCATTTGCCTCTGAGGGCAGGTCCTGCGCTTGACCTTGCAGTTTTCTATAGCGCGCAACAATATCCAGAAACGCTTCGATTCGGGTTTCCAGACCGGCATCCGCTGTATGATTATCCAATTCCAGGGTTAATGATGGCTTTGTACCCATGATGTCGCGGAAATAGCCCACAATAAATGAATCTGGTCCGCAGGAAAAATTAGTTATTAAGGTACCAAACAATTGGGGATGGGCTTCAACAAGGGCTGCACCTTTCAGATTAATCTGTCCCATGCTCCAAAACATGTGATCTCGAACAGCAGCACTTTTTAGATCCAAAAAATCAACCGGGATCAATTTGATACCCCGGGAAGCAAATTTATGTGGGATGCCCTTGTTGGCCTCGGGCATAAAGGCGTTATAAGGACGACCAAAAAGGACGACCCCTATTTGGTCAGGATCCTGTTCAAGATCATGCAGTGCCTGCCTGCCCATTTCAAGCATCTCAGCCTGCATGGCATCCTGGACTTTTAATGCTGATTGGTAAGCTGCTTTAAGACGCTTCCTGGGCAAACCCAGCTCTTGTCCCAGTGACTGGAAACCATCCACGGGATCTTCCTGATTGTGGCCCAGCTGTAAAGAAGGGCTTAAAATAACTGGACCAGCTGCAGCGAGCTGATCTTCGAATGTGCTTTTCAGATAATAGGGCTCACCCTGGACCAGGGGGCAGGTTGTAGCTTCTTTGAAACCATTTTCGATTTTGATTTTACGTACTAATGGGGAAAATATGTAATCCAGTTTCATATCGATTAAATTTTGAAAATAACCATGCGATATCTCACAGGGGTAGCAAAAAGGGGCCGAGCATAAATCCACTCCTCTTTGTTCCACAGTTTCGGCCAGAACAGGTCGAATTCCACACTCCTTAAAGAAGTGCGAGAACAGGGGATAATAAGTTCCAGTAAGAAATGATCTAGAGATCCCAACTCTGTGAGCATCTTCAGGCAGATCACTTAAATCTGCTGCATATTTATTTAGAACCAGCTCTTGTCTCTTGATAACAAGGTCATTTTCGCCTGTGTTTACTGTGATTTTTTTGCGAAGATTATAATACAGATTACAGGCACCACCGAAGGGATAGGTTTTGCCCTCAATGACCATGCGGTTGACTTCGCATCCAATATCACATTTTTCTTTTCCACCGGGGCAGATAAAAGCGGGCTTTGATCCAACATCACGCTGAATGAGTGTTTCCAGATCAAATATCTGCTCATCCATAAGACCATGATCAATGCGGTTCTTGACCTCCAGTGCAACCCCGTATGACCCCATCAATCCAGGTTCCGGCGGGACGATGATTTGCTTGCCGGAAAGTGCTGCCATGGCAATGGGTACGGCCCTGTTATAGCAGACACCTCCCTGCATAAACACTTTATTCCCAACGGGTCGTGCGCCTTTTACACGGTTCACATAATTTAGACATATGGAATACACCAATCCGGCAACTACATCTTCTTTTGGTATACCTTCATGAAAAGTGTTTTTTATATCGGAGGAGATAAAGGCGGCACACTGGTCATTAAAATTTGGCGGGTTGGTGCCTTTCATGGCCCAATCAGCAATATCCTCCATTTCAATATTGAGGGTCTCTTTTGCGGACTCCTCCAGAAACGATCCAGTTCCGGCCGAGCAGGCTTCATTCATGGCATAATCACTGGCGACGCCATTGGTTAAGTAGGTGTATTTTGCATCCTGGCCGCCGATCTCAAAAATAGTTTCAACCTCTTCATCAAAATGAAGTGCGGCTACGGCATGAGCGATTATTTCATTAATGACCCCATCAGTAAGCGCATGTAAACCGGCAATTTTCCTGCCGGATCCAGTCACTCCTAACCCGCGAATGATAATCTTGGTCCCATTTAGTTCATCTCGAATGGCCTGGTAACATTGCTGGGATGCGCCAACGGGGTCACCGTTGGTTCTAAGATATTCGCTGGCTATGATCTTTAGATCAGATTCCCTCAAAGCTACTATTTTAGTGGTGGTTGAGCCCACGTCTAATCCGAGTACGCAGACATCTCCATCCTGAGCAATACCCCGGTCCAATTCAACAAAATTTACCTGTTGCTCAAATTGGGCTAAGGGTAAATGGAAATCAAATTGCGAAGATTTTTTGGAAAAAAGCTGATCAAGATCAATTTTATGGCCATTCTTTAAATCGGAAGCCCAGCTCGCCGCTCCAAGAGCTTCAAAGTAGGTGGCTTCTTTAGGAATGGTCAGGTTGTTGATATTCTTTTTCAAGTAATCCATCATGACCTTGATCTGAGTGGTACCGCCCACGATCATAATATCATCTTTAGGGGTGTTCTTTAATAATTCCAGGATTTTGTTGGCCATCATTTGACTTAAACCTGCAACAACCTGGCCTTTGGGAACCCCGATATTAGTTGCATGGGTACAATCACTTTTACAAAA
>JABMPR010000167.1 GCA_013202895.1 bacterium
AGTTGGCGCTGCTGGATCGAGGAACAGTTCAACATTCTGTGAGAGGGGATGAACATTTGGATCCAGGCGGTTGTCAGGCAGCGTTTGAGTTGTGACCTGATCAGTACAAGAAAACAATAATGCAGAACAAGTTACAAGCAGCCCCATTACGAAGGACAATAATCGTGTTTTCATAACTAATACCTTTCAAAGTTACTCCAAAATAAGATGCACAAAGATATGAGCTGATCCAAATATTGCATTGATGAATCTCAAAAAGCTATTTGTGTATGTTTCTAATTAATAAAAAGAGTCTCCAAGCATATAATTCAAATGCCTTAAGGAGACCCCTTTTGTTTGATCCGGGCTATCTAAGGCCATAAAGGCTCGTACACCTAAATTCGAAACAGAGTACTTGAATAGAATTCCTGCAGAAAATACAAGCCATGCAGGTTTGCATGGCTTGTATTAACGTTAATAAATAATCGAATCTTATTTGGTTTTAGGCACGAAAGCGATATCGAACCGAATTGCCTCTTGCTCGTTGGGAAGCGTTTGGTCTACGTTTTTGACCACTGCCAGAACCAAATCCCCTGGGAGCAGGTCCATCCGAACGGAAGGCGATGTCACTGTGGAAATCATGATCCATATCGGCTTCAACTGGTTTGCCTAAGAGATGCTCGATATCTTTGAGATAGGTGCGGTCTTCAGGGCTGCATAATGAAATAGCATCACCATCTGCTCCAGCACGTGCTGTCCTGCCAATCCGGTGAACATAGGTTTCTGCTTCAACCGGCAGGTCATAGTTGATCACATGCGTAATATCATCAACATCCAGACCTCGAGCTGCCACATCTGTGGCCACAAGTACCCGGAATTTGCCTCTTTTAAAACCGTTTAGAGCTTTTGTCCGCGCATTTTGGCTTTTATTTCCATGGATAGCAGTCCCATTGATCCCGGCAGCATTCAGTTTGTCTGCCACTCGGTTTGCAACATGCTTCATCTGAGTAAAGACGATGGCTTTATTAATCACTGGATCATTGAAGAGTGATACCAGCAGCGAGTCCTTATTCTTTTTGCCTACAAAAAGCACCTTTTGAACAATCCGATCCACAGCCGGCTGGTCAGGCGCAATGGTTACGCGAACCGGGTTTTGAACCATGGTGCGTGCGAGTTGTTCCATTTTAGGTGCCATAGTGGCTGAGAAAAAGAGGGTTTGTCGTTCAGCAGGTATTTTCGCCAGTACACGTTTCATATCTGGTAGAAAACCCATATCCAACATACGATCTACTTCATCAAGGATAAATACTTCAATCCGGTTGAGATGGATATAACCCTGCTGCATGAGATCAAGCAGGCGCCCGGGTGTTGCCACCAGGATGTCAACTCCCTGATTAAGGTCTTTTACCTGAGGGGATTGACTGACACCACCGAAAATAGTGGTATAGCGGATGCGAGTATAGCGACCGTAGGTTCTGATACTCTCTCCAATTTGAGCTGCCAATTCCCTTGTTGGAGCGAGGATAAGGGCTCGAGGTGTACCTTTTAGGGGTCTGTGTGTGTTTGCAGACAAACGCTGCAGAAGTGGTAAGATAAAAGCAGCGGTTTTTCCTGTACCAGTCTGGGCAGTACCCAGGAGGTCTCGTCCATCAAGCAAGTGAGGGATACTTTGTTCCTGTATTGGGGTGGGGGTGCTATAGCCCGCTGAAACAACTGCTCTCTGCAGTTCATTCGTCAAAGCAGCAAAAGCACCTTGTGCTTCTATAGGGGTTTGATTTGGGATTAATACGTTTTTACGCGCAGTATGCGTGTAATTTCTTTCTTTCATGTGTCTCCTGGTCCGGGCTCTACAAATCTCAGCCCGCCGGACACGTGGAAAAGAAAAGACCGCAATTGTTGCGGCAATAAGGAAGTTCCTATTAAAGTCAGAACAACCATTTATAAAGCTAAAATCCATGAGGATTTCAGCAAAAGCTGCCGAAACTACTCTGAATAAAGGCAGGTACAAGCTATTCTTTCCAGCGTATTACAAGGATTGATATTATTCAGGAATAAAAGATTTTAGGTTTGCTGGAATTAAAGTCATGAAAATAGTCCCGGGAAAGTTTGAATAATGCAAACAGATCCACTTATGACTTTGTCAGTCAAGATTGTCATTTATTTTCAGCCCTGAAGACTGACATATCAAATGTTATGCGTAGGGGAAGAATTGTTTTGAGTCGGAATAACAATTATAAACCAAATTCTCAAGGGGAGAAATGATGAAGAAACTCATCGTAGCTATTGGGACACTTGCTCTGATTGGTTCACTCGTTCTAGCTGCTGAGCTTGATGCGACAGTTGAAAAGCAGATCACAGAAATTATTAGTCAGATGACACTCACAGAGAAAGCCAACATGCTGGGTGGGGACAGCACTGCTTTTGACAGTAAACCTCTGGCACGGCTCGGCATTCCGGCCCTGAGGATGACGGATGGTCCAAATGGGGTTCGATGGGGAAAATCCACTGCCTTTCCAGTGGGGGTGTGTATCGCAGCTACCTGGGACCCAGATCTTGTATATGAATTAGCACAGGCATTGGGTCGAGAAGCAAAAGCCCAGAATAGAAACGTCCTATTAGGACCCTGTGTCAATATTCATCGTGACGCACACGCCGGAAGAAACTTCGAGAGTTATGGTGAGGATCCATATCTTGCTGGTCGTACAGCTGTTGCTTTTGTGCAAGGTCTTCAGAGTGAAAAAGTAATGGCCACAACCAAACATTTCGCCTGTAATAATCAGGAATATGAAAGAACCAGCATGGATTCAAAAGTTGATGAGCGCACCCTACGAGAGATTTATCTGCCGGCTTTCAAGGCTGCTGTCCAGGAAGGCGGAACCTGGTCTATCATGTCGTCATACAATAGGCTGAATGGACAATATGCCAGCTCCAATACCTGGTTACTGAAGACAGTTCTCAAGGAAGAATGGAATTTTCAGGGATTTGTAATGTCTGACTGGGGGGCAGTCCATAGCGTGATTCCAACCATGTATGCCGGGCTGGATATAGAGATGCCAAATGGTCGCTATATGAATACGGAGAATGTGGTCGAAGCTATCCGAGAAGGCCGAATGAAAGAGTCCAAGGTTGACGACAAAGTCCGTCGTATGCTGCGGACTATGTTTGCCATGGATCTTTTTGAAAACGAGATTCCTGAAGGGGCAGAAGTGCATACACCACGTCACCTGGATATTGCTCGCAAGGTGGCCGAGGCTGGCATCGTCTTACTAAAGAATGAAGGTGATTTACTCCCATTGAATGCTTCGAAGATTAAATCCATAGCGGTGCTTGGTCCTAACGCAGCTAGCTTAAGAACGGGTGGCGGTGGGAGTTCCATGGTTGATCCAATCGAAGCCAGAAGTCCTCTGGATGCCGTAAAAGCGCTAGCCGGGGATGTGGATGTCTCCTATTCACCTGGAATGATTGTCGCGAGTGATTTAGAAGCGATTCCTGCTGAATACCTTCAAACCCCTGATGGGAAACCTGGTCTGCTTGGAGAATACTTTGACAATTCTGATTTTCTGGGAGCGCCCCTTAAAAAAAGAATCGATAGTACAATTGATTGGGATTGGGGCGGTAGCGGACCTGAGGATATCCAGCGGGATTATTTCTCAATTCGCTGGACAGGGACCCTTACTGCCCCGGAAACGGGTCAATATATTCTGGCAACTAGCAGTGATGATGGGTCTCGCCTGTATCTGGATGGAGAGTTGGTGATTGATAATTGGGGTGACCATGCCATCGTCACCCAAACAGCCACTATTGACCTGGTCGCTGGTGAATCAAAAAATGTTGAGCTAAAATTCTATGAGCATGCTGGTGCAGCAGGCATCAGACTGCAGTGGCAAAAAGTTGCCGAATCTCCCCTGGACCAGGCAGTAAAATTAGCTCAAAAGGCAGACGTGGTTCTCCTGTTTATGGGTTTTTCACATCGTGATGAAACTGAGGGGAAAGACCGTGAGTCAAATGCCTTCCCTGAAAAGCAACTTGAACTTTTAGAAAAGGTGATAGCAGTTAATAAAAATATCGTAGTGGTATTTAACAGTGGTGCCGGTGTCCTCATGCATGGTTGGGGAGACAAGGTTCCTGCTATTGTTGAATCGTGGTATCCAGGAGAGCAGGGCGGTGTCGCCATTGCCAATATTCTATTTGGGAAAGTAAATCCATCTGGGAAATTGGTTACATCATTTTTTAAGAATGAAGCAGATAGCCCAACTTATGCGAACTATCCTGGATCAGATGATGAGCTGTATTACAAGGAAGGCTTATTGATTGGTTATCGTCACTATGATACAAAAGGCATCGAACCACTTTATGCTTTTGGGCACGGTCTCAGCTACACTGAGTTCAAATATTCAGATCTAAAGCTCTCTGCTCGCAGCATAAAGCAAGGTGAGTCCATCAGTGTCAGCTTAAAAGTTAGCAATACTGGCGATCGTGCCGGTGCAGAGGTTGTCCAACTTTATCTTAAAGATGATAAATCAAGTGTGCTTCGTCCCGAGAAAGAGCTAAAAGGCTTCTCAAAAGTGTATTTGGAGCCAGGCGAAGAGAAAGTTATTAACGTGAATATTGGTCCAGAAGCAATGAAGTTTTGGGATGTTAGCACTCACTCATGGATGGCTGAAGCCGGTAAGTTTAGTGTATTAATTGGAGCCTCATCCCGTGATATTAGACTCGAGGGACACTATAAACTGAAATAATTCAAGAAAAGCTCATTTGTACTATAAATTGTGATTGAAAGCTAGATGTTGGATCACCAAAATTCTTCCGTGATTTTATGGTCCAGCGTTTATTTTTAGTCGTCTCAATTTCATTTTGAATCAAGCACGCCACCTGAACCATGGGAGTAATCAATGTCTGACTCTAAATATATTTACACAATAGATCTGGGAACTGGTGGGCCAAAAGTAGCTCTGATTTCAACCCAGGGGGAGGTTGCTGCTCATGATTTCGAAGCGACTGAACTCATGCTGTATCCGGATGGGGGAGCCGAACAGGATCCTGCGGACTGGTGGCGGGCAATTACTACTGCAACGCATCGATTAATGGCACAGAGCAGCGTAGCGCTGGATGACATCATAGCTGTCAGTTGTACAGCTCAATGGTCTGGCACAGTAGCTGTAGATGAAAACGGTGATCACCTAATGAATTCAATCATCTGGATGGATTCTCGTGGTGAAGCTTATCTGGATGAGATTGTGGGTGGACCCATAAAGTTTGAAGGCTATGGAATTCATAAAATCCCAACCTGGCTGGGGAAGACGGGCGGAATGCCCACACATTCTGGAAAAGACCCTATAGCTCACATCCTGTATATCAGGGAACAGCACCCCGATGTATATCAAAAAACCTATAAATTTCTTGAGCCAAAAGATTGGGTTAATCTAAAACTCACCGGTATTTTTGCTGCCACTTATGACTCTATCACTCTGCATTGGGTGACTGATAATCGGGATATTTCCAATGTTAGCTATAGTAAAAAATTACTGAAGATGGCAACCCTGGAACGTGAAAAACTACCAAATCTGAGAGCACCTGCAGAAATATTGGGCACTCTGAAACCTGCCATAGCCAAAGAATTGGGATTAAATCCAGATATCCCGGTAACAACCGGCACTCCTGATCTGCAATCTGCGGCAGTTGGTTCAGGGGCTGTGCGTGATTTTGAAGCTCACCTCTATATTGGATCATCGTCCTGGCTCACCTGTCATGTCCCTTACAAAAAGACAGATATTTTCCATAACATGGCATCCTTACCATCTGCCATTCCAGGACGCTATTTTATTGCTAATGAACAGGAAGCCGGGGGCGCGTGTCTGACCTGGTTGAAGAATAATGTATTATTCCATGCAGATGAATTGATGGCGGAATCCAAACAGAATAATGTTTATCAGGCATTTGATAGGATCGTCGAAAAAACAGCTGCAGGCAGCAATGGGGTCATGTTTACGCCCTGGCTAAATGGTGAACGCACCCCCGTGGAGGATCATCTCGTGCGCTCGGGATTTCATAATATTTCGCTGCAAACCACTCGCGAGCATTTAATTCGAGCAGTATTTGAAGGCGTGGCATTTAATTCTCGCTGGTTACTCATGTATGTAGAAAAATTTATCAAGCGCCCCTTTCCTCACATCAACATGATAGGGGGTGGAGCAAACTCCGCTATCTGGTGTCAGATTCATGCTGATGTGCTCAATCGTTCAATTCGCCAGGTTCAGGATCCAATATTGGCGAACTCCCGGGGCATGGCGTTTATCGCTGCTGCTGCGCTGGGATATGTCAGTTTTGACGAAATCTCTGAAAATATTCAAATTGCTAATACCTATGAACCCAATCCGGATAACCTGGATCTTTATGACAGCATGTTTAAGGAGTTTTTGAATATTTATAAAAGCTCGAGTAAGATATCTGCCCGTTTGAATCGAGATATTCAATCGAGAAGGATGTAAAGTGGATCCTATCAAATTTCTAAATACTAAGCTCAACTGGGTGCCTAAAATCGTGTTGGGGGGGGTCGAGAAATATCTTCGAAAAATTCCCCGGGTCAGAAAAATTATGGATCAGGAATACGATAAGGTAATGTCAGAGTTTGAAGGCTCGTTGAATCCGTATCGGGGTGAATTTCCAATAAACAGAAGCATCCCGGCGGTGGGTCGCCAGCATGGGGATATTATCAACGAGCTTGAAGACCTGAAAACCCGTGAGGAGCATCTTTGGCAAGATGGTTTTGCCTCTGGAGCTGTGTATCACGGCGATGAAGAGCATATCAATTTTATAAATAAAGTTTATGCACTTCATTCTCAGAGCAACCCGCTGCATGCGGACATCTGGCCCAGTGCTGCAAAATTTGAAGCCGAGATTGTCTCAATGACCGCTGGCATGATGGGATCAGATTTTGCCGCACCCGGATCCGCTATGGACCTGGATGATGAGATATGCGGGACCGTTACCTCCGGGGGAACAGAAAGCATTTTACTGGCAATGAAATCCTACCGGGATTGGGCTCGGCATAAAAAAGGCATTCGCAGACCAAATATTGTTACCGCGGATACGGCTCATGCCGCCTTCGACAAAGCAGCTCAATATTTCAAGATTAAAAAAATAACAGTCCCAGTAGACTCAAATTATAGGGCAGATGTTGCTGCTATTAAAAATGCTGTCACCCGCAACACTATTGCTATCGTAGGTTCAACCCCTTCGTTTCCACATGGTGCAATTGACCCGATTCCTGAACTTTCTGAATTCGCCTGGAAACGAGGGATAGGTTGTCATGTTGATGCCTGTCTGGGTGGTTTTGTCCTGCCCTGGGCAAAGAAACTCGGGTATGAAGTTCCTGAAATTGATTTTCGTTTGCGCGGAGTGACATCCATATCTGCCGATACGCATAAATACGGATATGCTGCCAAAGGGACATCGGTTATTCTGTATCGTGGTCAAGCTCTGCGCCATTATCAGTATTTCACCATCGGTGACTGGCCCGGGGGTTTGTATTTGTCTCCCACTTTTGCTGGAAGTCGTCCCGGTGCTTTGAGCGCAGCTTGCTGGGCTGCCATGTTGGCCATGGGTGAGTCGGGCTATCTCAAGGCAACGCAGTCAATTCTTGAGACAGCCAAGCTTTTCAAGGAAGGCATTGTCTCCATTCCTGAACTGCGAATTATGGGTGATCCTCTGTGGGTGATAGCCTTTCAATCGGAGACGCTTGATATCTTTCGAATTCTGGATGAAATGGCAGAAAAAGGTTGGAGTTTGAATGGCCTCCATCATCCCAACGCGGTTCATATTGCCCTGACTCTGCGACACACGCAGACAGGAATTGCCCAACGATTTATAAGCGATCTAAAAGACGCAGTTGACATTGTAAAATCCACTCCTTCTGAAAAGGGCAAGCTGGCACCGGTTTATGGTATGGCGGCTTCAATGCCTTTTAAGGGAGTGATTAGCGATATTTTAAAACGCTATCTGGACGCCTTATACAAAGTCGACTGAGCTGATCATCCAACAATCAACGAATATCATTTTAGCTCAGATCGTGGTTCTCTCGCCTGCTAATAAAACTCATCTCTGAGAACCACCGAGGAAATAAAGACCTCAACTGTGGGCTAAAAATGCACCCTCCTATTTTCTGAAAAGGAGTCTAGCGTGTTCAGATTTTGTTTGGCTGATCTTCAAACTTGATCACTTAAGCTAAATGACACATATATATATCAATATGCAATATATATAGTGCAATATGCATTCCACAGTTTACATTTGACCTGGTCGAATTAAAAAAGGAGACCGCTTATGGGACAACAACAGACAACTAATCTCAGAATGCGCTCTGCCAGAGCGGCTCTGGGTTGGACCCAGCAAGATCTGGCTGCTGCTATTGGGGCTACTCGACAGACAATTGGCTTGATTGAGAACGGTCTTTATAACCCGAGTTTAAAGCTGTGTCTTTCAATTGCCCATGCACTAAATAAAAAATTAGATGATTTATTCTGGGAGGAAGCATCCAATGCATAACAAAGCGAAGCTAACTGGTCTTGATGAACGGGGCAGGGATTCCATCAAAACAATAGCCAGTATCATGTATTTTATAAATTTACAAGTGATAATATTTGATGTACTCATTAGACAGATCTTTTTAAAACAGGATTACCATGATTTTGAAGATCTTGCGGTAATCATTGTCTTTAATGCCCTGGTTTTTCTAATCGCCGTGTTCTGGAAAGGTGGGATTACCATTCCGAGATTCAATATGCTGACCATTGGCGCAGTATATGTTGCCATTTTGATCATTGGCTCATTATTAGGAGTCCTCATTGGGCGATTTTCAGGCTGGGGAGGATACTGGCCTTATCTGGGACGCGTAGCCGGAGTTTCCGCCATTCTGCTATGTATCTACATTCTGGCTGCCTGGCTGGGGAATCGCAGGATGAACAAATTATCAGAGGAACAATGATTACCCCTGGCTTTCAGGATATTTAGAACTGGGAGAAAAACAGATTCAAATTGTTGTCTGGCTGTAGGCCAACCTTTTTACGAATGCGATGTCGATATATTTCCACTGTTTTGGGCTGAATGTTCATCAAGTTGGCAATATCCTTCGATAAAAGATTTAATCTTAATAAGGCACAGACCTTTATTTCTCTTTGTGATAATTCAGGATGTTTCTGGCGCAGATTTGCAAAGAAATCGGTATGCACCTCTGTAAACCACATTTCAAACTCATCCCAATCCTGCCCCAATTTGAACATTTCCCTAAAATATCTGACGATGCCATTAAAGCGGTTCCGCATCTCGTTGGCATCCATCTTCTGGATGTTCTTCAGCTCCTCAAACAGGTTATTCATAATCTCCTGTTTCTCAGTTGCATGAATTGACTTGCTGACGAGTTCACGTTTTAGGTGGTCAACTTTTAACTGCATCTTTTCGGTTTCGACTCTCTGCCTTTCCTCAATCTCAAGTTGTAATTCAGCCGTTCTCTCAATCACAAGTTTCTCCAATTTCCTTTTCTCTGCCTCAATGCGTCTAAAACGGAGTCGGATATAGATAAAGATTATTAGAATCAAGGTCAGAGAGAGCTGAATATTGAACCACCAGGTCTTCCAGAAGGGGGGTAAAACTGTGATATCTATGCTTGCACCTGTTTCATTCCACAATCCATCATTGTTACTGGCTTTTACACGGAAGGTATAGTCCCCTTGCTCTAAACTGGTATAGGTGGCGACGTGATTGGAACCATCTGGAATCCAATCATCATTAAAGTTTTCTAATTTATACATAAAGCGGTTTCGTTCGGGATCTGAAAAATCAAGGGCGGAGTAGCTAAATGATACTGTTTTGTCGCCATGAATAAGTTCAATATTTTTTGTCTCAGTTATTGATTTAGCCAAAACAGTTCGACCATCTGCCATCTCACCAATGGGCACTTCTTCATAATTAATTTTGAAATTGGTAATAACAACTGGTGGAATGTGGGGGTTATTCAAAACAGAATCGGGATGAAAACGGTTGAATCCGTTTGGTCCCCCAAAATAAAAATTTCCCTCAGAATCCTCTAAGCTTGATCCATATAGGAATTCATTCCCCTGAAGTCCATCATCCTTTGTATATCGATTTAGGAATCCGCTTTCAGGATCGGCTTTGATCAGCCCATTGTTGGTAGATAACCACAAGTGCCCGTGGTAATCTTCCTCAATACTATAAATACTGATTCCAGTATTTTCAACACCGAGATTCAGTGTTGAAAACTGGGTCCTAGAAGGATCAAGTTTATTCAAGCCACCCCCATGAGTACCAATCCATAAATTATTTCGGGAATCCTCGTACAGTGCCAGAACCCAATTACTCTGAAGACTGTTGTCATTTCCAGTTGAATATTTGAAAGTGGTAAAAGTCTCACTATCTGGATGATAGCGGCTAAGCCCTCCCTGGGAGGTACCTACCCACAGTACTTTCTTATTGTCTTCCAAAAGAGCATATATACAATCCCCTCCAATACTCGTGCTATCATTGGGATCATATTTAAAGATCGTAAAATCGTTTTTATCACGATTGAATCTGCTAAGTCCATTTTCCTTGGTACCAACCCAGATGGTCCCCGCGCTGTTTTCGAGAAGAGAATACACAGTATGCCCACTTAAGCTGTGAGGTTTTGAAGAATTGTTACGATAAATTTTAAGCCTTTTTCCACTTTGCGGATCAACAATGGATAGACCGGCAGTAGCAGTTCCAATCCAAACCATATCTAATTGGTCAATCATGACCTGCATGGCATAGTTCATACTCCAGGCGCCATGTATGCTATCATTCGACTGATAGTACCTGAAGGTGCCAGTATCAGGGTCATATCTGTTGGTACCTCCAGGGATGGCTGCGAACCAGATATCTCCCTCTTTATCCTCAGTAAAAGCGTATACCCCATTGCTGCTGGGACCCTGAGGATTATCTGATTTATGACTGAATAGTTCAAAGCGAATCTGATTGGGTTTGCAGATATTTATACCCTTGGCATCCGAGCCAGCCCACACCAGGCCTTGCTTGTCGATATGTGTTGAAAAAATAATATTGTCACTAATTCCAGTGGGCTGTGTATCATCATATCGATTAAAACTGAATACTTCTGTGGCTGGATCAAAAACAGTTAGACCACCAATGGTTGCCAGCCAAAGCTTTCCAGTATGGTCCTGAGAAATAGAGTAAATAAAATTAATACTGCCCTGATTTGCCCAATCCTGTGGTTCGTAATGATTTAGGATTCCATTCTTGTAACTAAATTTTGTTAAACCATATGTAAATCTAGCTACCCAGACATAATCATTCTTTTTGTCTTTTACTATACAGTTAATAGCTCTGATGCTCGTCTTGGATGGCCAAAACTCATCATTCTTGATTTCAGAAATCTCCTCTGCTCTAAGATTCATCGAGGCTAGAGATCCATTACCAAAACCCACTAACAAGATCCCAGGAGAAATTTCACTTATTGCAGTAATCCAGCTTGATGGCAAACTATTCGTGTCTCCCTCAGTATGGTAATATCTATTAAACTGCTCCCGTTCTCTGTCATAACGATTCAGCCCATCTTGGGTACCGATCCAGAGATTTTGCTTTGAGTCTTCAAAAATGCAGGTAGTTAGGTCGCTACTCAGGCTCTTTGAATCTTCTGGATCATGTATGAAATTTTTAAAACTTTCGGTTTCCCTATTATATCTTGCCAGACCTCCGTCCTCAGTACCAACCCACATCGTTCGGGATTTATCTTCAAAAAGTGCCAGGATCCTGTAACCTGGTATGCTTGTTGAATCCTTGGGGTCATGATTAAAATGTCTGAAATTATGACCATCATAGCGGTTTAATCCAAAGCGGGTTCCAAACCACATAAAGCCACGATAGTCTTCTAGGATTGCGTAAACTGCCCCCTGAGATAGACCGTCTTCCACAGTGAGATGATCAAACCGGAGTAGCTTGTGTTGACCATGAATGGAAATGGCAAATAGAAAAAAAATAAGAATCCGACAAGAAAACAAAACGATGCCCCCATCAATGTCTACTTTATTATAAAACTGTAATTATTACCCTCAATATATACCAATATCTGTAAAATAAAATAGTGTGGGGGAGGTCTTAGAAAGTGGGATTTCAAAAAGGTGGGGTTTAAACATTGAACAACATTATTAATAATGGAGAGTAATACGGTCAAGCTACAAAAAATGTTTTAACTGCGATGAGCGACTAATTACCTGAAAACTCTATTTTCTCAAGAAATGCTTTACGATAGCTCTCACCAAGGGGGAGCTTGTGTCCTCTGACGAGCACTGAATGGCGAGAGATGGTGTCAATCTTGGCCATGGCCACCACATAGGATTTGTGAATTCGACAAAAGTTATCATTCGGTAATGCCTCAAGCACATCTGCCATACTCATCCGGGATAATTCCTCACCATTCTCCAGCTTGAAAACGATATAATGCCCATCCTTCTTCAGATATTGGACTTTGTTCAACTCCAATCTAAATATTTCTGATCCATTTTTAATAAAGATTGTTCCTGATTTTTCTGAGCTATTTATTGAGTCAGGACTTAGACTTTTATGTTGGTTCTGAATTTTCAGGATAGTCTGGAGAAATCTTTCATAGGGCACTGGCTTGAGCAGATAGTCCGTGGCCTCAAGATCATAACTCTTAGCCGCATATTGTGGGTATGCAGTGCAGAACACCACCTGTATTGGTTTTTTGTGAAGTAGCCGGGCAAGTTCCAGTCCATTTATTCCAGGCATTTCAATATCTATAAACACAATATCCGGGTTGTTTGCGATCAAAAAGGTCAAAGCTTCTCCAGGGTCGCGAAAGGTGGCAGCGAGGGACAGAACAGGTGTCCTCTCAATGTATCTGGCTAAAACTTCAATGGCCCCGGCTTCATCGTCAATGATCACGCACTGCATATTTATTCCTCTTCAACTTCTATTGCAAGTTTCACTTCGAAATATTTATCCAATTGATTGATCTTCAATTCATGTCGATCCGGATAAATCAGTGACAGGCGTTTTGTGACATTATCCAGCCCCAACCCGGTCTTTTCGACTATTTGACCTTGTTTCTGAAAGTGTGTGTTTTTTGCTGAAAAACTGAGTAAACCATTTTCATATTCCAGATTGATATCAATAGAGCCCTCACCCCGGGAATTGACACCATGTTTAATACTATTTTCCACAAAAGGCAGTAGCAGCAGGGGGGCGATACTCACCTTTGATAAGTCTCCACTATTATTGAAGATGATACTGACAGGATCATCTTGAGCAAATTTCAAGCGGGCAATCTCAAGATAAGCAATGATGTGATCCACTTCGCTCTGTAAGAGAACAGAATCAGCAGCGGATTCATAAATCATATAGCGCATGAGTTCAGAAAGTTTCAGCAAGGCCTCACCGGCTTGCCTATCATCATTTCGTTGGGTGATGGCATAGATGTTATTGAGCGTATTAAAGAAAAAATGAGGATCTATTTGTGACCTTAAAAAATTAATATCAGCTTGCATCCGGGCATGTTCCAGAGCCTTTTGGCGTCGTGACTTTTTAAACCAATCAAAACTGACTCCGCTTAGAGCTGAAAATCCCAGGACCAACAGTGTTCCAGGTATCACAGACAGTGGCAGAATAACTCGTTGCGGATAATCCAGCATTTTATCAGAATATAGTCCCGGCTCAGTGGGTAGGTTGAACAGGATTAGACTGAGATGATCGAGCAGGTACTCAAGTATAATACAGCCCGCGATCAGGGCAGTCATAATGAGATAGGTGGACAATAATTCCTTATTCCTTAGAAGGGTGGGAATGAACCACTTGATAGATATCATTAAGATTATCGTAGAGATTAACGCATCTATTGTTCGTGAAAAATACAGGCTGCCGTCGACTGAATTGAAATACTCATAGAAGACGACATCTCCACCAAAGGGGATGATGGCAAAATAAACCAGAACAAACAGCCCAAATACAATGAGGCTTTCAAGAGATATACGCATATCGACCCTTCATAATCATGCAAATATATTCTAAACCCAACATATTCAAGCCACTATTGGTGTTAATTAATAGCAATATGTCATAAACACCCCAATCACTGACACAAAACTACTGTTTTAAGCTATATCTTGGCTTATGACTGATTCCAGGTCAGTTATGACAATATCAGCCCTTGATATGCCAGGGGGCTGGGGAATAGAGTAAAGGCATTTATCTTCGGTCAGAAAGAAAGGGAAATAATTATGAAGAAGACTACAAAAAGCATAATCCTGGGCCTCTTAACTGGTTTGATCAGTATATCAGGTGTTCTGGCTCAAGATTCAAGTTTGCAAACCACTGAGATGGTGGATGAAATTAGGACCATGACCATTATCAAATCCGGTTGGTTCTCAAAGGATACTCTGGTTATCAAATATCGAGAAATGAGTGGAGAAATTCTTTCGGTTAAGGATAAAGGCAAGGTAATTCCTGCTGAAAAGTTTCACAAGTATCAAGCACGGGTAAACAATGTTATCAAGACGACGGTTTGGAATGAAACCTTGCAAGAAATGGAAGAAATCCGAACTAAAATACGCAATCCAAAGCTGAGTAATATAGAAAAGCTGGCGGTGCTGGAAACAATATTTGAAAAGCCATCTGAACCTACAGAACTCGGAAAACCAGCCATGCCAGCTATCCCAGCCAGCCCAGTGGAGCCTGGAATTGAGGATTTTGAAATATTAGATGATCTGGCTCTGGAGTATTTGAAGTACAAATTAAACGAGGAGCTTAATCTTTCCAAAAATGCACCCATGATGATGAAAATATCACGTGATACATTTATTATTGATGGCACAGAACTACCCCCGGCAGCCGCAAAGCAGTGGCTGAGCTTTTATGAAATACACGTCGGCCGGAAACTGGAAAAAGGTGAAACCATCAGCGTATATTTTGATTGAGATTTGCGATTGATTTTAAGCTGCGATCAATAACTCTATTTTAAGAGTTTTCTGGCACAAGAAACTACAACGGCATATATTTAACAGACACCCACCCTTCTGCAATTATATACAATAATAAATCATTACCGTTTAATTAATGACAATTCACATTATTTGCCAACAGGCAGGTATTGTGCATTTTGATTTAATCTAATCCATAATCAAATCCCGATCAATGAACCTGCAAGCTTCGATCTTTTGATAGATTCACAAAAATAAAGAAACAGTGTAAGGGCTAAACTTGCGCATGTCTGTCCTGTCATCACAGGATTTTATTATAAGGTTGACGAGTTTATTAGCAGGAGGAAAAATCAGGCTTAAGATCAGCTGTTTTTCGGGAAATTATTGGGGCTATAATTCCGGGGATTTGGTGAAAAGAAACGTCAAAAATCACTGAGCTGTTTGCTGTGGAACCGCAAGCATTCAGTCTCACTTGGGCATGTTTAATAGTGACATATAAAGTCACATAAAGCCAGCCCCATCTTGCCTTTACGAACATTTTTTAACTATTTGGTATTGATTGGTAAACAAAACTACTATTATCTAATCGCTGTGGCTGTGACACTGATTTCTCATTAAGAGAAAATTCCGAGTTGCACATCATGAGCAAAGTATTATATTGGATTAGAAATTTAGTTTTTTGTTAACGGGGGATATAGTTTGTTACTGCAAATAATGTGATTTAGATAGAGTGATGGCACTCTTTTTGCGAAATGCATAATGCTAAATTAGCCGCGTAAGAATTGAGCGGTGGTTTTTTCTCAAATGATTTCTTTTGCACCACCGCGGCTCAGTGAGTCTAAGTTATTTACAATTAATCAATTGTGGGAGATGCATTAACACAATAGTTGCTAAATAGCGATTATTAATTATAGAAAGAAATTCCTGTATATAAGAATAACATGGAGATGTTTCCCGATTATTGGAATATCAAACAAACGAATAGAAAGTAACATGGAGGAGAAAAATGAGTAGAAAGCTTAATTTACTAGCCATTTTGGTACTGTCACTGATGGTTATGTTTACCATTAGTTGCGAAGGTCCTGCCGGTGAAGATGGTTTGGCTGGAGTTGATGGAACCAATGGAGAAGACGGTATGGATGCAAATGCAGTTTGTGTCACTTGCCACAATACAGTATCGTGGGCTAGTCTCACAGCTGCCTATGATCTATCAGGCCATGCAGCTGGAAACTATGTGGGTTATGCTGGTAATCGTGGCAGTTGTACACCATGTCATTCCCACGAGCAATTTACTGGAGCTGTGGTCGATATGGACGGTGAAGTATTCGCTGCTACACCCATTTCCTGTGCTACCTGTCATGGTAATCACACTAACTTAGATGAGGATGTAACTGCTCCACTAAGAACGATGGCAGCTGTTACAGGTATCTCTGACGGTACTGTTTTTGATTTCGCAGGATCCTCAAACTTATGTGGTAACTGTCACCAGGCTAGAAGAGATGGTTCATCTTATGCTGTAATAGACACCGTTTGGACTGATGATGTAGATGGAAATGATTCCCTTGATTTTGTTGTGCCTGATGGTTCAGTTTATATCAGCAGTACACATGCTGGCCCTCATCATGGACCACAGATGAACGTTATTTTTGGTAATGGTGGTTACGGTACCAGCTCTACTACACCCCATGAAGCTGTTGGTTGTGGAGGATGCCATATGGCTGAAGGTGATGGAACAGTTGGTGGACACACCTTCTGGCCAAACGTCGCCAACTGCAATACATCCGGCTGTCACACGGATCTTGCCGATTTTGACTATAATGATATACAAACTAGTTTTAATACTCGCATGGCTGCTCTTGCTGAAGCCCTAGTAGCTGAAGGTGCTCTCGGTGGTGATGCTAATGAAGGTTATCATCCAGCTGTGGGTGTAGTTTCAGATGATGTTTTTGAGGCATTTTGGAACTATATGATGTGCTACGAAGATCATAGCCACGGAGTGCATAACCCGGATTATATTAAAGCCTTATTAACCACGGCTGAGGCAAAATTATAGCTCTTTAAATAATAAGAGTTGTTATTGACAAAAGAGGCTGCCCTAACAGACAGCCTCTTTTTTGTGCTATATTCCGTCAACAACCATAATTAGCAATGAATAATGGTTGTTAAATCAAAAGGGATTACTAAAAACATAACTCCCCCTAAAATATAAAAGAATTACCTGATACAACCCCTAGCTTGTTCCTTAGAATCTGAAGGAATGTGGTCTCAAAGTCCTCATCATTCACGCTAATCAACATGGTGATCGTATTGTTGGTCACTTATAGAAATGAGAATTATTCAGGATAGCATAGAAACAGAAGACCATAGTCCAGAGAATTAGTCATGTGGCTATCTCACCGTTGGCGGGGTTCTGGGTTGGTCTATACCTTTAGGGCTATGAATTTGCCAAATTATTTACGGCCTGCTGGCTGCGCTACCATAAGCATCTATTCCACCGTCATTAGCATAGCAGACGTAAATTGAATTAGATTTTGTACTGGTCTTACTTAGAAAGTAACTCCCTCCAAAATTCAGTAAATATCAAGCAATTGTTTAGTTTGAAATGGTGGTCCAGGTGGCTGAGACGTTACTATTTAAATGGATGAGAGTAACGCCCCCTAAGTTGGTAGAGAACTAACAATCAAAACAATATTGAGCCTAAATATTTAATTGTGGATTAAAAAGGAGTTACAGATCTAACACTTGTCATATAGCCAGCCTTAACAGAGATCAGCTTTGCCCAAGTCCGAGTTTCTTGCACAAATCACCTAAACTCTTGGCTTCGCGCTCTGACAACGCATCAAAGACTGTGGTCAGAACCTGCAAATGTTCATCAAAGACAATTTTAATTTTTGATTCACCAGCTGGAGTTAATTGTACCAGATTTGAACGTCGGTCACTTGGATGAGCAATTCTCTTTACTAATTTATCTCTCTCAAGATTATCAACCACCTTGACAATATTTGCGCCGCTCACCAGTAATTTCTTTCCAATTTGTTTCTGAGATTGAGGACCAAGATGGAAAATACACTCCATTGTGCCAAACTGCGATATGGTCAAGCCATGTTTTTCAATGATTGGGCGAATATTTTGTATAATAGTGTCTTTAGCCCGCGCTAGCTTGATCCAGGCATTCAAAGCAGAAACTTCTTTTGGGCTTCCTTGATAATGTGTGCTCATCGGTATATTTTAATTCTTAATTAATTCAAGTCATATATCTGCATTTAACAGCAATAAACACACCAGCAATGCTATTTTTGAAAGGCATTTAATATAAAAACTATTAATAATAGAGAGTCACAAAACAATTCTCGAGATTTGGAACTTGTCCCGTGAGTCATTTGACAGCGTTGCTTCCATTCGTACAGAAATCATTGGTTAGTTATTCTGATTTGGATGATTTGAGTTGATGCTGATACTGGATATTGATGACTATATTTATCACATAATATTTTTAAGTTTTAAATGCAGACAATATAACTCACCTATCAAAGCGAGGCGGATAAATAACCTAGATTTTAATTTTATCTAGACGTTCTAACTGATTATAATATCAATACCATAATGGCTTTATTGACAGCGTTTGAGGTCGTCATACTAATCCCTTGTCTTTAAAAAGAACGAAGAACGTGAATATATGACATGATAAAGATAGCTGTTATATTAATGCCAATAACAAGCATAATTACAATGCTCAAAAAGCCTGCCTTTTCGAACATTGGAAATATGAAACGGACGTATAGAACGAATAAACGAAAAAAACGAATACAAAGTAGCATGGAGGAGAAAATGAGTAGAAAAATCAGTTTACTAGCCATTTTGATGATGGCGCTGATGGTTATGTTTACGGTAAGTTGTGAAGGTCCTGCCGGTGCTGATGGTGCTGAGGGCGCTGTCGGCGCTGTTGGCCCTGAGGGTCCTGCTGCCACGTTGGCTTGCCTGGATTGTCACTCCGCGGCAAACATGGATGGCATTGAAGAAATGTATGCCTTATCGCAGCACAGTATAGGCGCAACTACAGCCTATGCCGGCGGAAGAGCAGATTGTTCACGTTGTCATTCAAGTGAAGGATTTAGGAACTTCCTAGCGGCAACACCTGGTGTTGATCCGTCAGATATTGATTATCAAACGGTAATTTCTTGCGCCACATGTCACGCTAATCACAGAAGCCTGGAAGATGATCTTGATGTTCCATTAAGAACTGTTGCACCTATAGTCGGTATTGCTGACGGAACTATTTATGATTTCGAAGGTCCTTCAAATCTTTGTGGTACATGTCACCAATCAAGAAGAGCCTATACCTATTATGAAGAAATAGACTCTGTTTGGACCGATGATGTAAACGGTGACGACTCACTGGATTTCGTTGTGCCTGAAGGATCTGTATATATTAACAGTTCTCATGCGGGACCACATCATGGACCCCAGGTAAACACCCTATTTGGTGATGGTGGTTATGGTACCAGTTCAGTCGGTACTCACGCTTCTGCTGGTTGTACGACATGTCATATGGGAGAAGCCGGATTAACTGAAGGCGGACACTCATTTTGGCCAAATGTAGATAATTGTATGGAATGTCACACAACAGTAACTGATATGGCGGCATTTTTGGAAGAAAAACAAGCTGCTTTTAACACCCGTTTGGGTGCTATCGCTGAAGCGTTAGTAGTAGCTGGTGCACTTAGTGGCGATGCTACTGAAGGTTATCATCCACATGTAGCTGTAGTTACAGAAGATGTTTTCAAAGCATTCTATAACTATATGGTAATGTATGAAGATCACAGCCATGGTGTCCACAATCCTGGCTACTTTAATACGTTGCTAACAGGGGCTGAACTGTGGTTAGGCCTACCTTAAGCAATAGTTAAACTATCTTTACAAAAAGAGGCTGCCTAATCGGTAGCCTCTTTTTTTTGTTCCAGAGCTACTGTACTGGAGATTGTTGAATAGCAGGTAGAAGCAGCTGATTATTCCAGCGAGCATAAGGACTTCGGAAGGCTCGGTTTTTTTCAAGTTAATGAAAATAATAAGAACTCAGGTTGCCAATATCTGAAGCAATTTAAGCTTGTATAAAGCTGCTGATCGTCTCCCCAGTAACTACCCGACAAAACATAGGATCAAAACAGATCCCGTAAAACCAACCGCATTGAGTCTAAATTCGGTTCCGCTTAAAAATTCAGATTTTGGGTAGCTGCTGGCAATTACTTAGTAGTATGTAATGAATTGAATAAATTCAAAGATATGCAGAGCTTATTGAGGGATAGATCATGCCGATATCAGCAATTGTAATCAGCATTGCGCTGCTGTTTTATACAACAGCGACCTGGTGGGAAAAAATAAAAGGTCGCTTACAGATCACACACTTACTTTTCTTTTGGTGTGGGTTAGTGTTTGATACTCTGGGCACCGGGATGATGATCAGGGATTCGACTGCCCCGGGGCTAAACCTACATTCTTTTACGGGTTACATCGGCATTTTGTTGATGTTTATTCACACCAGCTGGGCCACACTTGTTCTGATCAGAAGGCAGGAGAAGGCGATTGTGAATTTCCACAAGTTGAGCCTCATCGTATGGTCCTTATGGA
>JABMPR010000168.1 GCA_013202895.1 bacterium
AACCGTTTCACCAGACAACCTGGCTCACAGCTTAAGTCTGCTAGAGAGTCAGCTGAACACCTCAGGGCTTTTCTATCAAACCATCCAAAGGACCAAGAACACTTCGTCGCTGTGTTTATGAACTCTCAAAACCAGATCATCTCAACTGAAGTGATCAGCACTGGAAGTCTTGCAACGGCAGCTGTGTTCCCAAGGGAGATTGTGAAACGCTTATTGGCTCTAGAATCGGGTGCATTAATCGTGGGTCATAATCACCCTTCAGGTGAGACAACCCCAAGCAACTCAGATCGAGCCCTGACAAAGAAGTTACAACGTGGGCTAGAGGCTATTGATGTTTCGCTCCTAGATCATCTTGTAATTGGTCATGGCTTTTACAGTTTTTCAGATCAGGGGTTGCTATGAGTAGCCAATGGCTCATGAGCTTTTCGAAACTCATGAGTGAGGATGAAGTGAAAGCACTTCGAAACACGCTTGAAGCAGCAGCTATCATTGCTAAAACCAAAGCACAACAGGGACCTGTACGGGATCAATGTATTATCGAACTCGCACTGGGAACAGGGCTCAGGGTAAGCGAGATCAGCCAGCTCAAGCTAGAAGACATCGATCTAAAGCGTGGGGGCAATTCATTGATTGTACTTCACGGGAAGGGAGATAAGCAAAGAATTGTCAAGTTCAGCTCAAAGCTAAAGACCCTGATTTTGGAGTACATTGAATACCGTGATAAAGATAGTGAGTACCTATTCCCATCCGAACGCCAGGACTACATGAGCTCGAATGCCATACAGAAAGCGTTTAAGAAGTGGGCTAAGAAGGCTGGTTTGCCTGCTCGGTATAGCATCCATAGTTGTAGACACTGCTATGCAACTGCATTACTCAAAGTCTCACGGAATTTGCGCCTTACACAGATGCAATTAGGACATTCCAATCCCCAAACCACAACTGTGTATGCCCAAGTTCTTGATGAGGAGATCATAGAGGCTGTTGAAAAGCTGTGATACATTGAAGAAAGGGATCAACGCTGGTCCTTTTCTTTAACTTATGAAAATTCGTTTGAAAAGAATAGGGATTGATTAGACATCTTATGATAATTGTGTGCTACGAGATGTTTACTGGTTAGATATCGTAACTTATATATTCAATTACTAAAGTAGGGTTTGTGATATTTCTTTTATCTCGGTTTCAACCTTAATATGATCAAGAGGCTAAAGGGTTATCCTTTATTTTCAATCCAAAGTTGTACCAAATGTTCAAAAGATTTAAATTGATAGGCATTCACTTTGAGATGGAGTATTTTAAAACAACTCTAGAGGTATCTTTGGGTGCAGACAATAATTACATCTTTGAAGCATTTGCTGGTTTTTGTCATGGTAGCCGTGTCGCTGGCCACGTATAGCCAATGAGATGTCTAATGCGAGTAAATTAATGACCAATTATGGGGGCAAAATGCTAATTATTAGGTTGCTCCTGCTTGTTTGTGCCATATCGATATTCTGTCCATTATTTAGCTGTGAAGATAGTGCTCAACCCGAAGAAGAGTCAAGCTGTCGAGCTATTGTTAGTATGCAACTAACGCTTGGCAGCGATAACTACTCTCTCAACGGTGAAGTGACTAACTCTGGGGATCGTCGTATCATGATGATCAGTATTCCCTACACTATGTATTTTACTGATAACAGCACGGATTCAAGAAGTGCTCAAATGAACGCAATGGATGTGACTCCTGGCGAGACCGAGACTGTAAATTTCCTGATCTCTCCTGCAAATCAAAATCCTTATAGTCCCCGCTGGATAAAGATTGGCAGCAAGGTGATAGATAGAGTTGAGTATTCTGAACCAGCTGTTACCTGCCACTTTAACTAATACCATTAATTGAGAAGGAATAGTAGAATGCGAGGATTAAAAAAAATTACTCTTATTTTGATAATAGTGGCTGTGGCATTCTTCTTAGTACAAAACTGTGAAGAAAATAGCCTGAAGACAAATGAAGGTGAAAACGGAAGCATTATTACCGGAGAACCGCAATATCAGCATATTGCTTTCAGGGTAACTTGCGGGAATCCAGCAAGTGGGGTCGAAGTTGCAATAAAAATATTTGAACGTGAATCTCAGCAGGTTGTTGATCAAGGGAATACTGATTCAAATGGTAATTATTGTTCTAGTTCGTTAGATAGTGAGCAGTGGTACAAAATCCAAATATATGAATTACCTGAAAACACCTGCGTGAACTGGGTGAAGGATGTATCCATATATAATAATCCGGACATGTGGTATCCCGAGTGCACCACTACCGATCTCGGCCGGTCTCATATGGGTGGAACTTGCGATGGATGGGAAGAGACGTGGGGTTGTTGGTGAAAACCTTCACCATTCCATACAGGAAGTGTATGGACATTATCCATGATTTGGATTTAGTTTTTAAAAAGCTCTTACAAAAAATGAAAGTGATTTAGTAGAGTATAAATATTGGAGAACTAGACATAGTCAATATTAGTAGCCTCGTCGACTAAGTTACATCCTTGCTTTGGGTGATGTCTACATAACATGATTAGGAGGCCGGGCAAATCTCTCCTAAATAATGCCCATATTGTGCCCGATGATATTAAATTTAACATTATACAGAAAATTGATTGGAAGGGGACTTCATGAATTACCAGAAACGACTTTGTATCCTTTTATGTACACTGATGTTGAGTGGGCTTGCAGTGTATTCTTGTGAAGAATCCAATGAACCTGTTAATAATGCTCCTGATGAACCGCTCATCATTGTACAGGATAGTGATCATGAATTTTTGGGTGGTGAAAGCGTAGATATTTGGGCAACTGTATCTGATCCTGATGGTGATGAGATGACCGTGACCTGGACGGCCACAGGTGGGTACTTTAGCACTACATCATCAAGACATACAACATGGACAGCACCAACTGTGACAGCAGTACAACAGTTCACTATTACACTTAGAGTACAAGATAACCAAGGAGCAAGTAACAGTAAGAGTGTAAATTTAACTGTCAATCCACCAGTTGTGGATCCGCCAGACGAACCAACAGAAATTACTATTGATACCTTTGCAGACACTTATGTCAGCAGCATGGCACCAAGCACTATTAATGGAAGCGAATATTCCATTTACACTGGCACTGTTAATTTTGGAGGCGCAGGTGACGCAGAATTCTGGGGATACACAAAATTTACATTATACGAAATCCCTAGTACAGCAAACATTTTGGAAGCAAGATTGTATATGAGGGTGGGTTATAATTCCGCCCCTGATAAACCTGTAGGAACTACTGCTATATATATGATAAATGACCACAATTGGACTGAATCCACTTTAAACTATACCAATCGCCCCGTAAGTATGTCGCTTATAGCTAGTCACCAAGTCACTTTCGGAGTAGCAGCATACACAAGTTGGGATGTAACGAGTGCAGTCCGCAACTGGGTTAATTATGGTTCTTCTAATTATGGATTCGCAATTAGAACCACAAATATTGATATTGGTGGTTATTGCGCGTTTTATTCAAAGGAATATACAGGAGGTTCAAATTATCTGTATGTAAGGTATGAGGAGTAAAACGGTCACTTTATCATTAGGAACTGCAGCTTTCGCTATGCCGTAATTAGATCCGCACTAAAACAGCGCTCATAATTCGTAAATCAGTGCTACATAAATGGACAATAGACATAAAATATTCTCCTTTGTATTGATTCCACTATTTAAGGGCCCCCATATTTACTAAAAGATACTGCAGCAACTATTTAGCAACCGAAACCCGCTAACCCCTACTGTATAGGGTCTGCACACTACTGAAAATCCCCGAGTGTTGCCCTTGTAAATGGGGCTCA
>JABMPR010000169.1 GCA_013202895.1 bacterium
GGATAAGACAAGCATTAACGGTTTGACCATTTAATATTATCGTGCAAGCCCCGCACTCTCCTTCGCCGCAAACTTCTTTACTGCCTGTAAGGCCTAGATCATTTCTCAAAAAGTCCAAGAGACGGAGATGGGTGACGATTTCACGTTCCACCAACTCGCCATTTACTGTGACTTCAAGCTGGAAAGTATGGGGAGTGGGGTGATGCAACATAGTTATCCAGCATTCCCTTCCAGAACGGCTTCAATTTTTCCCAGATCTGCTGAGATGGGATTGAACTGTTTTAACAGTTTCTGAGCTGCAGGGGTGTCCTTTAATCCTGTCCCGGTTATGAGAACCACCACATGATCTCCAGCTTTAAGAATTCCATTTTTGGAGGCCTGTAAAAATCCAGCATAGGCTGCTGCGGCAGCAGGTTCCGCGAATATTCCAGTGGTTTCAGACAATGATTTTTGAGCTCGAAGAATCTTAGTGTCGTTTACTTTAAATCCTAAACCCCCACTCTCGAGGATAGCCCGTCTGGCTTTGTCTCCGTCCCTTGGAAGATTTACGCTAATGCTGTCGGCGATAGTGTCTGCCACTAATGCAGTGACCTCCCCACCTCGACTTAAGCTGTTAACAATTGCAGCTGAACCCTCTGCTTGCACAGCATGCAAAGCTGGCATGGCGTCTATCCAACCCAGGGCGAGAAGATCAAAAAAGCCCTTAAAAATTCCTGAGATAATACAACCATCCCCAACAGGTACAAATATATGATCAGGAACCTGCCAATTGTTTTCTTCGGCAATCTCAATTGCTACTGTTTTTTTACCCTCTGCCAGAATGGAATTAATCCCGGTATTTCGACAATATTTCTGATGCTTGGTAGCCCACTCAAAAGCCAGATCAAAGGCTGTATCATAGTTGGCTTCGACAGCTACTAGCTGAGCTCCGTATTGCATGATTTGAGTCAATTTAGCGGGCGGTGCTGAAGCCGGGGCAAAAATCACACTTTTAACGCCATGATAGGCTGAAAGCGCTGCAAGCGAAGACCCAGCATTGCCGGTGGAGGCTGCAACGATGGTGTCCTGACCCAGCTCCCGGGCATGTTGGATTGCCAATTCACTGGCGCGGTCCTTTAAAGATCCAGAAGGATTGCGACTATCGTCTTTAATTTGGAAACTTCTTATCTTGGACTTCTCAGCAATTTCAGGAAAATCTACCAGCGGTGTTCCACCAATTCTAAGAGAAATCTTTTCAGGCGCACGAGTTACGGGAAGTAGGGGGAGATAGCGCCAGATGGATTTCTCTTTATTGCCTGCAAGATCAGACTTTGACCATGAGATACCAATTTCCTCATAATCATACATAAAATCCAGATTCTTACCACATTTGGGGCAGGTATAAGAAAAAGGAACAGCCGGTACAACCCAATTGCACTGATGGCACTGTAATCCTTTTATAGCTTTAGGGTTCAAGAAATGCTCCTCCTTGTGGATAGCAACACAGCATTAGCTTCATCAATAACCCCGGGCTTTAGCCCGGGAAATACGGAACTAAACGAGAAGGACTTTAATCCTAACCCCCACGCTGAAGCACGGGGTAAGTGAGGCACATACTTGAGAGGGTAGTTACACATACTTTTTCAACAATCCCGTTTCAGCATTAAAAGCCTCAATCTTCTCATCCCACTCATCGGCTAAAGCGAATTTTGATGACCAATATTCATCATCGTACCATTGGGCATCCAATTCTTCCACAGTCTTACCCTGCTGCTCAACCCAGGTGAAGTATTTCAAGTTGTGCATCCGTTTTTTATCACGGTAAGTCAGTTCCAGAACACCCTCGCTATCTAAACCATGGAGGTAGCGTTCATAATCCACATGAGCATTTATTTCAGTATAATTTCCATGCTCTGCTTGAAGTTCAGATAGCCGTGATTGGTACATTTCCATAGAATCAGTTGCGACAGTAAAGACGACATCATTATGGTTGTACTCATAGTATTTAGCCATTTTGATCGCGCCGGCGATATTAGCGATACTGGATATCCCCAGATAGTCTAATTTGGTGACCAGGTCAGGATCAATACCCTGAGATAGTAATAAGTTATGACCAGCAGGTTCATTAAACAGACGGATCAAATTCATTGAGATATTGTCATCTACACCGATTACCATATCCATGTTTTTCATGTTATGAATCCAGGGGACATGCTTGTCACC
>JABMPR010000170.1 GCA_013202895.1 bacterium
GTTAAGCACTGACCAGCGCATTCGTTCCAGATCTACCAGAGAATTTTCGCATCCGGAATAATCACTTGGATTACAGGTCTCACCACCCTGGGGCACATAGCGGTTATCCAGGTTTAAATATGTTTTATCAGTTTCTACGTTTCCATAGGTACCGTAGTCGCTTGAACTGGCCAGGAAACAATCGTTGTGGGCACCTGTTCTCGCCCGGTAGCTTCCTGAAAAAGCTGAATCTGGTGTCAGGGGATTATTGTGACCAAAAATCGCCTTTTTATAGCCTGGTGTTCGAATCACCACCATTCGTTCAGTAGGCAATGCAGCGAGTTCGCTATATAGAATTGCTCTGCGACTGGTTGTATTGTTCAGATTATTGCTGGAATAATACCATTCTCCCCAGGCACCAATAAAACCAGCTTCAATGTAGGCAATGGCATCAGCATTTTCACTCCATATGGGACCGAGTTGTTCAATATGCGTCTGAATCCATTCCAGAGAGGCGTCAGCACCAGTTTGGCTGTTGGTGTAGCTATAGCGCATGACCAGTTTTATACCACCCTCTCTTGCGTTGGTAAGATCATTGTGGACCCGGCTGAGAAAATAAGCGGATAGACTATCAGTGCGGAAGGCAGATGTACTATAAATCCGCTGTGCAATGGTAAGACCATCCTCTCTCAGATTAGTAGCGTAACCCACTGAAATTGCGCTGCTTTTATAGGCAGACAATCCCCGTTCAGGGTTTAAGAATAAATCGTCTGTGATTGAATAGGTGTAGTCACTAAAAGTTTGACCCATCAGCATGATTGATGAGCAGCAAATAATAAAAACAGCAAGCAAGTTTTTCATGGAATACCTTATTATGTTTTCGTTTCCAACCACAGTACTGCACCACGAGTGATTGCCGGTAGTTTGGAGCTTAAACCCGATTGATTGTATGAAGACTCCAGTACCGTTTTCTCACCCAAGTAGGGTAAATATAATATATTATCGTCTTTGTCTGCATCTTTAAATGTGACTTCAACGTCAGCCTGCGGAATCTGATTTGCATTTTCATCAGCTACTAATCCACTGTAATTAGCGATGAAAATATGGGGCTTTCCATCCACCCTGGCTACTTGAGTAGCCAATCCAGGACCCCCATTAATAACGACCGCTGGCTTATAGGTGGTTTCAATGCCAAAAACATGGGTCTCTTGAACCTTCTGGATGATTGCGGGTATGCGATCTTTGCGGAGACCATGACCCGCAATCCGGGTTCGATGTGACCAATGGGTGGGATCAGTGACTGCAATCGATGCGCTGATAGTGGTCTCGGGAGTAGTCTTTGTGCTGCACCCGAGTTGTGTCATTGCCAGCGGAACACAGATAAGAAGGAGATAAGTGATCTGTTTTGCAGTCAAGATCCCGACCCTAATCGTTTGCCATGAGGAAGGCAGCCAAGATGGCTAATACCATACCGGAGATAATGATAGGCTGAGGGATAACGGAATAGATTATCAAACTCAGAATAATAGTAATAACTGGTGCTCCAGCGTTGGTTAAAGGACTTACAATAATGGCTTTACCATAGCGGAAGGCGTAGACGATACAGAGTGCACCCACAGCATTAAGAACCTGGATCAAGGCTGCCAGATACGGTCCTTTAAATCCCCAGTTTATGGGTTCGCTAAAATCTGTCATCATCAGAGCAATGGGAGAAAGTAAGAGACCGGTTACCATCATGTAAAAGAAAATACTCTCAGCCTTCATAGTCTCGTTGGCGAATTTCATGACATAAGCTTGGAAACCCCAGGCCCCAAAGACCAGCAACGATAGAATAAACCACAATGAACCTGATGAGTTAGCATTCTCTGCAGGAGAATACGACAACAAGACAATGGCTATCAATGCAGCCACAATTCCGATCCATCCTCGTTTGGAAGCCCTCTCTTTCAAGAAGATGAAGGAGAGAATGATGGTGATCACAGGAGACATGGAAATAATGGGAAAGATCATATAGGCTGGTCCCATACGCAGCGTCTGAAAGAGTATCAGCTGACCCCCTGCTCCGGTAAAACCGATAACAGCACCCCAGAGAATGGATTTTTTGTCATACTCCAGTTTCCAGTCAATCAATTTCAAGGCAACAATTGCCGGTGGAATCATGGTTAGAGACCAGACTACATACCCCAAAGTCGCAGGAAATCCAGCTTTCTCTGTGATCTCAATAAGTGCTCCCCAGATACCCCAAAAACTTGTGGTAACTATTGCGTAAACGAGCCAAAGTCTATTTTTCATTAATTTTCTCCTGCTTTCGGTTTATTTATTCTGCATGCTTCGGCGTAAGTCTGTAATACTTGTCTGACTTTCCCCTGCATTAGTGCGATTGGATTATTTTCAAGTTCACTCTCTCTGATCTGCTGGTACTCAAGTGGCAAGTACTGACTGACAAGGGAAAGAGGAATTTTCTTTCTAGATAAATTTTCTATGAGTTTATTAAGTGCCTGTTGCATGGAATTCACAGGCCAATAATAGCGGATTCGATCACTCAGGCTGAAAAAATATTCGTACTCCTGTTGAAACTTTTCATCGGCATAATGTTTCTGCCAGTATTTCGGATCACTATTCATAGTCGCTAAAATGGTTGCTTTGATATCTGAAGCGATCCAGCTGGGATTAAGACCAAGCAGCTCGGTTTCAATGTGGGCCAGAGCAAGAATGGCTTCTCGGAGGGCATAGGTCAGCTGGGGACCTACTTTAAGGATAGCAAAATGATCCACTACCAGTTTCCGCAAGCCGCCCGGAAGTTGATAATCGGTTGAATGGGCTTCATATAGTAGAGAGTCATATCCTTCGATTAATTTTACCAGAGGCCGGGCTGCAAGTGTATCATAATCTGCCACAGAATCTGACCCAAATTCAACCCCTGGTTGAGCAACTACTCCAATAACTCTGTCCCAGGCAGCCCCCAGGCCACCTTGCAGGAATAATTTTTTATGGATATCGATAGTTTGGGCTACATCGCTTGCTGTGCTGGGAATCAGCTCAGCCAGACTCTCGTGAGCCCCACCAGGCACGGGGACCTCGGTACCGATCACATACGCTGGTCCGCTGGATTGATCCCCAGGGATGGCCTTTTCTGCTACAGCGCATAAATCAGCTGCCCTTTTGGCTACCACCTCCGGGTCAAGAGCGCCTTCAGGGTCATCCTGACAACGCATACTGGTATCTAGATGAATTTTGGAAAATCCTGCTTTCACATAATCTGAAATGAGGACTCTGGCATTTTCCATCGCCTTTTCCACAGGGAGATTCTGCCAGGCATTTGGGCCAAGGTGGTCACCTCCAAATACTATGCTATCCGTTGAAAAGTCAATTTCGCCGGCCATACCTTTAACAAACTGAATGAAATCAACTGGTTTCATGCCGGTATAACCGCCAAACTGATCGACCTGATTGGATGTAGCTTCTATGAGCAGTAAGCTGTCATCGACTTTTGCCTGTTGCAATGAAGCTCGGATAACATGTGGATTAGCTGAGCATACAGCATATATCCCCAACGCTTGTCCGGCTTTGTGTTTTTGCTTCAGATCAGATAGTGAATGATAGTTCATAAATTTTTCAAGAAA
>JABMPR010000171.1 GCA_013202895.1 bacterium
AAAGAATACCCTGACTTATTGAAGCAAATATATGATCCTCCAATCGCGCTTTTCTGTAAGGGCAACGTGGATCTGCTCAATTCCAAAGCAATCGGAATTGTTGGAACCCGAACTCCCAGTCGCTATGGAAAAGAAGTTGCGGCAGAATTTAGTCAGGGATTATCAACTCTAGGTTATACTTTGGTTTCAGGAGCAGCTAAGGGGATAGATACGATTATCCATAAGCGAAGTTTGGAGACCGGAGGAAAAACGATTGCCGTTCTGGGTAACGGAATTGATCGTATTTATCCCGCAGAAAACCGTCCCTTATATAAAGATTTAGGGGATTCTGGTTTGATTATTTCTGAATTCCTGATGGGTAGCAAACCTGATGCACCTAACTTTCCCCGGAGAAACCGGATTATTTCCGGGCTTTCCTCAGGTGTCGTGGTTATTGAAGCTGCTGAACGCAGTGGCTCATTGATCACCGCCTATTTTGCTCTGGATCAAAACCGAGAAGTGTTTGCTGTACCTGGATCTATTCAGAGTCGCCAGAGTAAGGGGACAAATATGCTTATCCGACAAGGTGCAAAACTTGTTGAAAGTATTGATGATATCATCGAGGAGCTGGGTGATAAATATCGAATCGGTAAATCGGTAGGTCAGCAGGAATTGAGTATCAGCGTTGATCCGAAGGAATCTGAAATCTTAGAGCAACTAGTAGATTCAGAAGAAATTCAAATTGATGATCTTTCTGAGAGAACCGGGCAGTCCACATTTGCCCTATTAGGTATTCTATTACAAATGGAAATGAAGGGTCTAATCCAGCAATTGCCAGGAAAATACTTCAAAAGAAAATCATAAAAATATTATAAGGAAGACCTCCATGATCTCCAGCCTGATAAAATATTTAGACCAAAGTGTTACGGCATTTCATGCAGTCATCACGGCTGAAAATACCCTGATTGACCATGGATTTCAAAAATTGAGCGAAAAGGATGCCTGGGATTTAACCCCTGATGGAAAATATTACGTAATCCGAAATGAAAGTGCTCTGATAGCCTGGCAAATGAGTAATGGTAGCCGATCGGGTATTCGGTTGATCGGGGCTCATACGGATTCACCTGGTTTGCATTTAAAACCACAACCTCAATTCCGTCGAAGCGGCTATATTCAACTTGGGGTTGAAGTTTATGGTGGTCCACTACTTGCAAGTTGGACTGATCGCGATCTTTCCCTGGCAGGAAGGGTAATCCTCAAGGATAAAGGTCAATTGAAGGTTGTACCTTTTATCAATGATTCAGTACTATTGCGTGTACCACAACTTGCGATTCATTTGAATCGTGAGGTAAATGAAAAAGGGCTCCTGCTAAATAAGCAAAAGCATATGCCTCCAATAATCTCCTTGGATAGTATCGATGGGGATCCAGCTGATGATGCTCTAATTAAAAATCTCATTTCCGAGCAACTTAATGTGGAAGCAGAGTCCATTGCATCCTGGCAATTAGAATGCTATGACACACAACCAGCCAAACTTAGCGGTTACAAGCAAGAGTTCTTAGTCAGTGGACGCATTGATAATCTCACAATGTGCCATGCAGCCCTGGAGGCTCTGACAAACATTTCGATCTCGATTTCTCAGACCACAATGATCGCGTTATTTGACAATGAAGAAATCGGTAGTTCCACCCAAAATGGAGCAGCCTCCTCCTTTATAAGAGACATCGTGCAGCGGGTAGCGGACAGCTCAGATAACAAGCATAATTTACAAATAGCACTGGCAAACAGCATTTGTATTTCAGCAGATGGCGCCCATGCTATCCATCCGAATTATGCAGATTTTCATGATCCTCAACATCTAGTAAAAATGAATCAAGGTCCAGTCATAAAGGTGAATGCCAATCATCGCTACGCCACGAGCGCATATTCTTCAGCTATGTTTGAGCAATTGTGTCAAGATGTGGACATCCCGGTGCAACATTATGTGCATAAAACAGACTTGCCATGTGGATCAACAATCGGTCCTATCACAGCCACAGGTTTGGGAATCCCTGTTGTAGATGTTGGGAATGCAATGTTATCCATGCACTCAATACGTGAAACCACCGGCGTAAAAGATCATGGAATGATGATCAAAGCCATGCAGAGGTTTTTTTCTAAAAGTGATCTTTTTTCGGTCTGACACCTTCCACAGGAAGAATCAGCCTTTTGTCGGAGTTTGGAAATGCAATAAATCAGACTTCCTTCACCCTCGATAATTGATACATTATTCTGCTATTTTTATCTGCTTTCGCCGATTTAATTGGAATTACCCAACTTTAGTAATCGACGAGAGAGCTCATTTTATCTGCACGATCAAAATAT
>JABMPR010000014.1 GCA_013202895.1 bacterium
CATCAAGTCCTCCGTTAACCAAACAATCTAGCGAACTATAGCCAATTTCCTGAATTTGTTTCATTCCATCATGATAGCTTAATTTGCCAGAAGATATATTTTCATTTTGGTCTCTTAGCACCTCACTTGCTTTTCGCGATACTCCCGTATGATAAATAAGTAAATTACTCTGTAGCCTTCTAAGCACTAACGGGTCCAAGTCCAAACGTTTAATTTCTACTGCGCCACTTTTATTAATTTCCATGGACACAATACCTCCATGAGCAGCGATATATTGATCTTGCTTGCCACAGGAGCCTTTGAGCTCTATCATTTCTATGTGGCAAGCAAGCTCAGCTAATTTCTGAGTTGTAATATCAGTATTATCCAATTTATGTAGCAATTTTAGCAATGCCACTGTGAATGTCCCAGACGATCCTAAGCCTGAACCACCAGTGACCTCAGATATAGAATGAATCTCTATCCCACCATTTTTATAGAATTTTTTTAAACATTGTGCAAATATATCATGCTTAATTTCGTCCACAGCGTCACATATCTCAACATCAGAGTAACTCAGCCATATTTTTTCATCAAATGGCCTCTTACTTCCAGTCAAGTAAATATATTTATTTATACTTGCTGAGATTAAAAACCCACCATGCTCCCGATACCAACCAGGTAAATCTGTTCCCCCGCCACCAAGAGTAATTCTCAATGGAGCTCTCACTATTATCATTTATTCCTCACAAATCCTGCAATTATATGCAATGACCTTCCTCCTGAAACTAAGCCGCTTCAGAAGCCAGTATTTTCTATCTTTGTTTCCACGCTCCTGTCAATACCCAGGATGAAAAATAATTCAATGAGCTGGTGGGTAGAGGTTATAGGGTCTTTGATAGAGCGCTGTACAGAACGCTTTGCGGTCAAGTGGAAACCATATTCACAGTTGCGTACTGAGACCTGGGATTTATCAAGAGCTCTAATATCTCCCACCCTCCATAATCTGGAAATTAGGATGATCCATAAAATAAGCGAAGTTCTTTTTATAGCCCGCGCTCAGATCATTAAGACAAATACCTTTGTTGTAATTCTGTAAAAAAATCTCGATAATTTGTAACAAATGAGGCCAACCCGGCAAGTTATTAACTTTACTGTTTCTAAGAGTCATATATATATCTTTAGGATTATAGTATTTTTTCATACAAGAGATGCTATCTGGGGTTTGACCATCATAATGATACAGTCAAACTCTTTCTAGACCAGGGTAGTAATGTTGATGGCTGCTTTTTATTCAATATCAGCTTGAGAGTAATTGTAGTTCCGATAATAGTAGTAATACGAGCCATAAGAATTCTTTGATGTTACTGAATTCAGTACGACTCCAACGAGAGGGACGTTAATTGATCTTAATGAGGCTATGGTTCTAGAAAAACTATGTTTATCTGTTTTTCCAGAATGGACCACCAGGATCATGGCATCGATCTCACGGGAAATGATCGTGGCGTCGGTCACTGCTACCATGGGTGGGGAATCCAGGATAATGATATCCCAATCCTGCTCAAGCGTTTCTATTAACTCAGACATCCTTTTGGATCCGAGCAGTTCGGAAGGATTAGGCGGATAGATGCCTGAGGTGCATATAAATAAATTTTTTATTTCTGCTTTAGAAACCAATGAGTTAAAATCTTTAGTGGAATCTGTTAGGTAGTCAGTGAGGCCAGGACTTTTCTCCAACCCAAAGATATGATGGATAACAGGACGCCGCAGGTCAGCGTCTACCAGTAATGTTCTTTTACCCATATTGGCAAAAGCGATGGCCAGATTGGCTGTCGTTGTAGTTTTACCTTCTCCCGGTCCAGGGCTGGAGATGATCATACTCTTGATAGGTTTATCCGGTGAAGAGTATAGAATACTTGTCCTTAAGCTTCTATATGCTTCAGAAACAGGCGATTTTGGATCCTCTTTGGTGATGATGCGTCGCTTAATGGTTTGTACTTCCCGCTGCCAGGGAACCGAGGTCAGTATTTTCTTCATGCTTGGGTCATTTTCACCCAGGGCTGGGATGATTCCCAATACATGTTGATGTACTTTTTCAATGTCTTCTACGGTTTTTACTGTGTTGTCCAGATACTCCCTCAAGAGAGTGAGACCAATACCAAATCCAGTACCCAGAATGAGTCCCAGCAGAACATTCTGCAATGAATTAGGCTTAGAGCGGCGAGCAGGAACAATGGCTGGGTCAATGATACGGACCTGCCCCATCTGAGAGGCCTGGGTGATCTTGGCTTCCTCCAGCTTCTGGCGCATGAGAAGGTAGGTTCCTGCCAGTACATTACGGTCTCTTTCAAGACGGGCGTAGTTGAGAGATTTGGCCGGTAAAAGATTTAGCTGGGCATTGTACTGGGTAACCAGCTTTTTATATTCATTTGAACGAAATTGGATGGAGGCTATTGTGCCTTCAAAAGCCAGGACCGTATCCACCATGGATTGACGAAACCTTAAGGGATCAGACACAGCCATTCCCCTGGCAATGAGATCTTTGGTCTGGGAAGCCAGCTGCTCTTTAAGTTTGGCTATCTTGGCCCGACTTGAACGCACCATTTCGTGTTCTTCACCATAAAGACTGGCATTCCTCACCATGTCTGACTCTGTGGCAGCGATCTCTGTCCGGAGTGCATACACTCTTGTGTTGATGGAGTTTAGCAGATTTTCAGCCAGAGTTTTTTCTTCCTGAGTCAGTTGGTTCTGGAAATATTTTTTACGCTCTTTGGCAATGTTTTCTTCTGCTATTAATTTAAAATATTCTGTCTCAATTGAGGTTAATTCTTTTAAAAGGAGACCGGCATTTTGATCTAATCCGTAAATTTGCTCAGATTCCTGGAATTCTTGAAGTGCCTCTTCAGCATGTCTTAGCTCTTTATTGACCTTGGATGCCTGCTCTTCCAAAAAATAGCGTAAATTAATGACCTCCCCGGCGTGGAGTTCTATGTCCCGTTTCTGATAATTATAAATCAAAGTATTCACTAAAAGCGTTGCTTCGTTTGCATCCACAGAGGAAATGGAGACGGGTAATACATTTGTCTTCCCACTGTTATCTACCTTAAGATTCAATCGAAAGCTATTGACTGAAGCTCTAAAAAGACCTTCGGGAATAGAATCCGTGTATGTAGGTATCGGTGGTTCCGTTCCCCACCCGAAAGACTGTATTTCCCTCACAATCTTACGCTTTCCTACCGGTTCATAGCGCTTTGTACCAAAAAGGTGCAATTTATTGCGATGTTCAGAATTCCATAAATCCATTATCACAGATTCAGCCATGGATCGGGATTTAAGTACTTCTATTTCATAGCTTAGTCTATTGATATCTTGACCAAAACGCATATCGAAAACATTCATCCCTTTAGATTGTTCCTCGATCATGATCAGAGCAGAGGCTGTAAAGGTCGGCTGAACCCACAGTGTATAGACTACAGAGATGAACAAAACGATGAAAATTGACCAGAAGATCAGCTTAACACTCCGGCGAAAGATGAAATAAATGTCCTTAAGCGAGAGAACAGATTCCTCACTCTGGTCAAAAGAGTAATTTTGATTTTGTATTGAATCGGCCATAGTTATTGGTGCTTATGCTGCTGGTTATTTGACATGATCAATTTCAATTTTGAATACTCTCAGTTCAGTGAGTTCCCACAACATATAATAATTATTCAGTATACACATTATTGGATTATATCCTGCGCTTTTATTCACACTTGAGTCATGATCTGTGAACGTGGGTGTTCATTTTGTATTGCACCCCCGTAATTCGATCTATTTTCATTCACATCTAATTGTAATTGGATCATATATTTTTTTGAACCAGTGAATAAAAGTATAAGATCGACATAATGGTGCTTACTACCCCCATATTGCTTGTTACATAAGAAGGAATCGTTTGTTTAATAATAATGGTATCATTGGGTTTGAGAGGAACAAAATCATCTCGGTTCCCTGATTTTAAAAATTTCTTCATATCAATAACATAGACCAGTTGCCCGTTTTCATCAGGTTCAGCACGATAGAGACGAACCTTTTTCATATTGGCACCTGTTTTGGGTCCACCGGTCATGGAGAGTAAGGATGCCAGGTCAATACCGTCATAAACCAGATGAGAGCCTGGCTCATTGACATGCCCCCAGACATTCACATACATGCGGATGACCCCGAATTGATCGGTAATAAATTTTTCACCGCTGCGGGGGTAGGTCTGCTGGGCGTAACGCTGAGGAACCATCGGATTCTGGCCAAAAAGGCTTAATGCGGCCAGAATAATCAGTACAAAAAATGCAATTTTATATTTCAACAATTCTCTCCCAAGTTGGGTCTCAATTTAAAAGCGTCACTAGGTAATCCTAAAGATAGAATATTCATAGGAGCCTGCTTTTAATCCGCTCAAAAAGCGAGGGTCTCTGGTCATATCGAGGGATCATATCCACCCTGATCGTATCCCCGTTTAAAATCTTTTGCGGATTGGTGCTTACCCAGTCCAGCGCTTGTTCCCCCGCGATCTCTTGCGCAAGTTCTAAGCCGCTTCCAAGTAAAAAGTTCCTACTCCGGGCATCGTGGGCATCGGAACCCAAGAGCTGGCAATAGCCGTTTGCCAGAATTTCACGGCTACTCTGATAAGCTGATTTTCCCAGGGATCCGGTGAGGCTGCCTGCGTCGAGCTGAACCAGACATCCTGACTCAATCAAATTTGCCAGCAGGTGGACGTCATTCTGAACCGCCCGGTAACGCTCCGGGTGGGCAATAATGGGCGTGCAACCAGCCATTTTCAGATCAAACAGCAGCTGCTCGAATCTCGGGGGCATCTGGGGGAACAGGAATTCGATAAGCATGTATTTCCCATGGCCGAAGGTACAGAGAGGGTTGTCTTTCAATTCCAACAGGTTGGGCATGTAAAACACCTCCGCGCCCAGGTGAAGCTTAATGGGAATGCCTTCCTGATCAATAGCCGCCTGCAAATCACCCAATCGTTTTTGTAATTCGGCATGCGTGATTTGAGGTTCAGAAAATTTTGGATGTTGAAAATGAACGGTATTGACCACATCCGTAATGCCCTGTTCGGCGGCGGTATGCAACATGGACAGGCTCATTTCCAGTGAAATTGAGCCGTCATCAGTGTCAGGTAGGATATGGTTGTGGAGGTCAATCATCGTTAAAGATCCGGTCAGCGAGTGTTCCTATGCCTGCATCGGAATTTATCGAGGTGATCGAAGTGATCTCAGAATCTCCCATAACCACGATCTAAGCTTTTTCGAGGGAACCGATCCTGGCATGGCTCGGCCGCTTCGGCGTAGGCAGTCAGTTTGCTCTCGCCCACGCCTAGACATATCGTTTTTATTGCCAAATCTAAAATCACTTTAAATTTCTATAATACCATTCACAGGCTACTTTAAATCCCTGTTCTGCACTGTATTGAGGATGATAGCCCAATACTTTTTTTGCCTTTTCAACGGATGCTAAACTGTGAGGAATATCCCCTGGTCGTTTTGACTTTATGACAGCCTCTATAAGGGATATTTCAGGGTCATATACTGCTAAGTTGTCTCTCAGAGTTTTAAAAAGTTCATAAAGAGTAGTGTTAGCACCAACAGCCACATTGAAGACCTCCATAACTATGTCGGGTGTACTTGCTACAATCCCCTCTTTTTCCTTTAGCTCAAAATCGTATTCTTTAAGATTTTCAAGCAGGTTTTCTTTAGGAATAATAGCTGCAAGCTCATTAGCCTGTATCACATTATCTATATATGTAAAATCACGACTAAAACTTCCATCTCCATTAATAACGGGTGATTCATGCTTAATCAATGATTTTACCCATAACGGAATAACAGCAGCATAGGCACCATTGGGATCCTGGCGTTTTCCGAAGACATTGAAGTAGCGCAAGCCAATGGTTTCCAAGCCGTAAAGCTCGCTAAAGACCTTGGCAAAGTATTCGTTTACAACCTTGGTAATAGCATAAGGGCTTAAGGGGCGGCCTATTCTTTCTTCTATCTTGGGCAGCTCTTTGGAGTCGCCATAGGTCGATGAACTGGCAGCATAGATAAAGCGCTTGACCCCTTCATCCCGGGCTGCGGTGAGCATATTCAGAAAGCCATCAATATTGACGGCATTGGTGGTCACCGGATCCTTGATAGATCTGGGAACCGATCCGAGGGCGGCCTGGTGGAAGATGTACTCACAATCCCGTACCGCCGTTTTGCAGGTGTCGAGATCACGGATATCCCCTTCCAGCATCTGGAAATTCGGATTATCAATAAACTCGGTGATATTCTTTTTATGCCCAGTGCTTAAGTCATCGAGACAGACTACTTCGTTGCTATTCTTTAGAAAATATTCTATGAGGTTGGAGCCAATAAATCCGGCTCCACCGGTTATTAATATTTTACTGTTTTTCAATTGTTGCATTTTTAGCGATCCTATAGTCATTTATTTTAGCGCACTTTTTCGTACGTTTGCTTACGGCTCCGCCGCTTCAGTCCCAATTTGGGCTAAACGGCTCGATACTGCTATTTTAACTCTGCCTATGAGTAATACAGAGAACATCAGCTTAGGACGGAGTGATCTGCCCCACTTTGCTACCCCAGATCTGCAAAGCATGCTCAAGATCCAGGTGCTGCTTCATGGCTTTCAGTTCAATGAGATCTAAAACCAGGAAGCGAATTTTTCGCTCGATCAAACGACTCGTTTTATCAACAGTCTGCTGGAATTCTAACATATTTACCGATCCCAGGATAACCAGATCTATGAGACCACAATCAATCCCTCTGGCATACTCCCCCACCACCCAGGCTGCCTCAATATCTCCACAGCGCTTGACCAGCAGGTCAACGAGGCGATCCAGACCTACATTTTTTTGGAGAGCCTCCTGGATTGTGGCAAACAGGCCGTGCTGGGTATTCGCCTGATAGAGAACCGTTCTGCCCTCCCGCCGGGGAATTAATAATTTCGCCTTGGTCAGATGGTTCAATTCGACCCTGATACCATTACTGGATTCACCAAATTCTGATGCCAATTCCTGCAGATAAGCCTCAGTACCACTGTTTAAAAAAAACTTGGTTAACAGCTTTAATCGCGTCTTAGATGTAATAATGGCTTCTAACATTGTTTTCTGCTCAATTGGGATTATTATTATGGCAAAGCTAATTTATTTAAAATACCGCATACTGCAAGATTATATTTCAGGTAATTATTATACTCAAACAATGCCTGAATTAATCATCCGGGCAGATCTAAAGCGGCTGTTTAGTGGAATCCAGCCAACACGGATCCAGCTCAACCGAGACACCCTGCATGATGGCATCCAGCCAGATGACTATCCTGGTTGCAGACTTTTGTTCTACCACCCGCCCCCGATAGCCCTGTAAGGGTCCATACATCACCTGCACAGGTGCAC
>JABMPR010000172.1 GCA_013202895.1 bacterium
GAGCTTCTTCGTAATCATCGATATAGGGGTGATCTCGCTGGGGATCGTAAATATCCAATAGTTTCAAATCATGGGATTTATATTGCAGTCCAGCTTTTATTTCATTCCATCTACCTAGTTGCCAGATGATGTCACCGCGTATGTCAAGCGTCTTGCTGCGACTGTCTATATAAGTTGGTGGATTACCAGATGAATAGAACTCATGCCCGTTCCCCGCATCAGGATTTAGTTGATACTCGTTCCATGGCATATACTCTTCAACCCTCATCCAGTGGTCCGTTGAATCCGTATCCAGCCAGATTCCCTGCCGAAAGTGCTGTTCAAACTGCGAAATACGCAGTTCATAGAATAGCCGCTGAGAAAGTGTGTGCGTCAGGTTCATGGCGAATTGTTCACTGGAAGAACTGTATTGATAATACTGTTCTGGAACGTAGAACCAGGAATGACTATAGTTTTGCCAGTTCCGCCAGGAGTTTCGATACATGGTGTTCACTTTCAACCGGCTGATTCCAGTAAAAGTCAGTTTGGCAAAATAGGAATCTTCTATACGAAAACCGAAGGGGAGATAGCGATCGTAGTCTGTATGTTCTCCTGAAATAAAGAGTGATAGACTCTCTTCCATTAAAGGTCCACTTACCAGCCAGTTGATGCGTCCACCCTCGGTTTTAAGACTGTCGCCTTCATATTGGAATGTCCCAATCCGACTTTGCAAACGACCACTCCATTTGCGCCCGCCTTCACGTGTGACGATATTCACCACACCACTCAAAGCGTTGCCGTATTCAGCATTAAACGTCCCGCTCAGGAGACTGAGCTCTTGTATGGCATCGTTGCCAAGATCGGTGGCAAATCCGCCCAGCAGAGGATCTTGCACATACATACCGTCAATCAGATAAGCCACTTCATTTGAACGACCTCCTCTGATATTTAAATTCGAACCAGACCCAACAACGCCAGCCTGTAACGATAGTGCATCGCCTACATCGGCCAGAGGCAGGGCATCAAATTGTTCCTGGGTGATCACTGCCATAGAAGCTGTCAAATCCTTTCTTATGGCGACCGAAGAGGCAATCACGACGACCTCTTCACCCTCAAGTACAGAAGGTCTCATTTGGATGTCAACTCGAGACGTGAGGTCGACTCTTACATCAAGATCCTCAATGATAACTGACTCTGATCCCATAAAAGAGACTTTAAGATCATAGTTACCGGGAGTGATGTTTAGGATGATAAAATTTCCAACTGCGTCTGATATTCGTCCATAGTTGGTTCCCATCAACTGAATGGTAGCACCAACGATGGGTTCTTCAGTATCAGCATGGCTGATTGTTCCGCTGATCTTCCCTGTGACGCCTGCCGATAGTTCAACAGACGCACACATCAGCGCAAATAGAATACTGCCTAAATATGTTATGATTGCATGTTTGGAGAGCTTAACTGGTCTTTTCATCTGAGATCCCATTAATAGTTTGAAAATGTGATAACATTAGCTGGGCTTTTGCTTTATCACGATGCGCACATTCTGTGGCTAAAGCATTTATAATTACGGAAATCGCGGCAAAGGCATTCGTAAATAGAACATTCTCGCTCCTCACGGGCAGGGTGATATCAGCATGGAAGCTGATGGGAGCAGCTGGTTTATTTGTGATTGCTACAACTCTCATACCTTTTCGGCGTGAAAGCTTTGCCAGTTCGACTGTCTCCTCGGAGTAGGGTGGGTAGGAAAAGACAATTATCAGATCGGTGCTATCAAAGAAAGCGAGTTGCTCAAGAAAGCTGGTTGGTTCTGCGCGGAGGGAGGATGCACAAAGCCCGACCTGATTGAGCTGATAAGCAAGTATATCTGACATCAAATATGAGATTCCAACTCCGGCAATGTGAATTCTTTTCGCTGAGAGAATGAATTCAACTGAAGAATTAAAATCGCTTCTATTCAATTGATTCAGAGTATCATTGATATCCTGGACATCTTGTTTTGCTACCAGGCTCAGAACGTCACCGTCCAGAGTTTGGACCCGCGAAACATAGTCACGATTCAAATCACTTTTCAGCAGTTTAACTACATCATCCCGCAGAGCAGGATAACCGGCGTAACCCAGACGTTGCGCCATCCGAACGACGCTGGCTGTGCTCGTTTCTGCTTCCTTGGCCACCGTGTGGATGCTCCAAAATGGAATTTCTTCGATGTGATCCAGGATAAACTCGGCCAATACCTTCTGGTTTGGAGGCAATTCCTGATGTAGGGATCGTATGCGTTCTTTTACCATTTCGATACAAGATCCTCAAACCTGGAAAATCCAGGTTTGAGGATCAATAAAATTACCTGAGTAGCGTCATCTTTTTATTGAGTTGATTTCCAGCGCTGGTCAGACTATAAACATATATGCCCGAAGGAAGATTTAAGCCATCCAGAGTCCTTGCATAGCTGCCTGCAGCCATCCAGCCATCATGCATGGATTCAACCAATTCACCGCGAAGATTAAACACCTTCAGAGAGGTGTATCCTGCCACAGGTAATGTAAAGTTGATCCGGGTGGACGGGTTGAATGGATTCGGAAAATTTTGTGAGAGCGAATAATCCTTTGGTTGAACGTCTGTCTGATCCACTCCCACAGTGAAAATGGAACTATAGGCTGCTTCAGCAGCGGCAATATTGGCCTCCATGGTCAATAGCGTCTGACCCCGAGCGACACAGTAATAAAAATCAATACTTTCCTCAGCATTTATGGAAACAGGAGGTGTGGAAGGAATGGAAACAACACCATCATCAGGATTTGTGCAGATGGCAATCGTATCGATCTCCGTTGCGTTCATCCAACCCCACAAAGCGGCATCCTGGCCGGCTGCGGAATATCCTGAAAACCAGACAAATTGACTCAATGAGGTCATCGTATGGGAAAGGAACTTCATACCAATATGATTTTCACCCTCGCGACTCATATCAATAATATTGGACTCAGGAAGCCAGGTATGGACACCATCATAATCGCCTGCAATCTGGGAAATAATATCCAGGCCAATGCGGGCGTCTATGGCAGCAGCACCAATATTCGTAATAGCAACTTTAATAATGACATATTCAGCATTATTCCAGGCATAAGCGCTAATGCCTGCATGGATATCGGGGGGTAAGAACGAATAGTAATTGTTGATGCTGGTGAAGCCTTCCATGTCGCTCAAAAGTGGTTCAGCCACCAGCATGGAAGCCACGTCCACATCAGCGTCTTCATAATAATCGAAGACCGCAGTTTCATCCACTCCTACCAGCAGGGTGATACGGTCAACCTGTTTCACAGGATCCCCTGGGACCATGGGTCCCCAGATCTCAATTTCACCATAGTTTTTCATATTAACACCGATTGAATCGGAGTTGACCCAAACCTGAGATAAAGCCAGGAGTGGCAGCAGAAATAAAACTGGAGTGCTTATTCGTTTAACGTTTTTCATGATTTACATCCTCCGTTATTATTATTGATAATTATAAAATGCTCCCTACCAACCCATAAAAAAAGGCGGGATCAAGAATAAAAGTCCCAATATGAGAAATATAAGTTCCAGGGGCAAAAGCCACTTTGCCCATCGTTCCCAGGGAATATCCGCCAGGGTAAGAACGCCCATCGTTACAGCTGATGTGGGAATGATCATGTTACCAAATCCATCTCCCATCTGGTAAGCCAGAACAGCAGTTTGGCGTGATACACCAACCAGATCAGAGAGGGGTGCCATGACTGGCATGGTAAGGGCTGCCTGTCCACTGCCTGAGGGGACAAAGAAATTTATGAGGGTCTGGGTGATGAACATAAACTGAGATGAAACGATAGGATGCCATTGGGTAATTTGCGAAGCCAATGCATTCAGCATGGTATCGATAATCTGACCATCCTTTGCAATTATCAAAATTCCACGGGCCAGACCAATGATAAGTGCCGTCATAACAAGGTCTTTGGCTCCTGATGCAAATGAGCTGGTAATTTCATTCACTTTTAGTTTACCAACAATTCCAACAGCTATTCCTGTTATTAGGAATAGTCCGGCGATCTCTTCAATATACCATTGTCGGGCTAAGACCCCCCAGACCAGGACCAGAATGCCTGCAGCAAATACCAGGAGTGCTCGATTATGCTGAGTTGTCAGGGCAGCTTCCGCCGATTCGCCCTCATCAATGTATTTTTCACGTTTCTTGATATCATCCTCATACGTAAGACTGAGCGTTGGATCTTTTTTGATCCGACTGGCGTAACGCATGACAAATAAAATGGCGATTGCCGTGGAGGCTATCCATAGTAGAAAACGATAGCCCAGACCTGAAAATAAGGGGACTTCCGCAATTCCCTGGGCAATGCCAACTGTAAAGGGATTTAAAAATGCCCCGGCAAATCCTACACCTGCTCCCAGAAATGGGATTGCAACACCAACCATGCTGTCATAGCCTATTTTTAGGGCAAGAGGAATAAAAATAATGATAAAAGGGATGATCTCTTCGCTCATTCCAAAGACAGCTCCGGCCAATGAAAAGATGGTCATAAAAAGGGGAATGATCAATGCTCTGACGATTCTGGATCGATCATGAGCTCTAGCCAGGGTCGATATACCAGCGGTAATTGCCCCTGTGCGCTGTAATATGCCGAAAACCCCACCAACGAGGAGTACAAAACCGATGATCAGGGCAGCATCAACAAACCCTCTGATAGGAGCCATAAGAACTGCCCCAAATCCTTGAGGTTCATTGTCGAGCTCATGAAAAGTGCCGGGGATGACTTCACTTCGACCGTTAACAATATGTGTATCAAAGACACCCCCTGGGATGACCCAGGTTAAGCCCGCGATGAGAATCAGGATAGCGAATAGAATGACAAAGGTGTCAGGAGATTTGCTGGTTGATAATTGGCTCAAGGTAGACGTTTCCCTGTTATCAGGCTGAATTGATCCCCATTCATGAGCAAATGGACCCGCATATCATCGACTGCAAAGTTATTAAACTTGTCCAACCTGATATTTCGAGCATGTCTGGCATCATAAATAATGATTGTGGCATCACCCAAAACGGTAAAAGTTCGATCTGGATTTACCAGAATCGCTGTGCTCTCATCAATAGCTACACCCAGTAATTGCGGGTGTTCTAAAACGACGCTGATTAGACGGTTATTGCGACGGCGTTTGATATGGTGTTGATCAATAACAGCTTCAGTCAAAAAACCAAATCCCTGAACTACTTCAATATTATTAGGAGCGATTGTATTGTAGGGTCGATCTTCATCTTTATTAAGATGCTCTTCGCCGGTGATCATCAATTCGCTTTGAATAGCTGCACCGGCGCTGGTACCACTGATGAGCCCTCCACGTCGATACAGTTCTTTGATCTCCTTTAACAATTGAGTCCCAAGGAGCAAGCGGGTTAAGCGGATTTGATCCCCACCTGAGAAAAAGATAGCTGTGGCATTTTGGATACTCTCGATATGGGCACTTGAATCAACATTGGCGCTATCCAGCATCAGAAAGCTGACCTCCCCTGCGCCATATTTAAGAAAGTCCGCTTGTTGATAAAGGGCAGTTTCCAAAGGCTCGCTGCTGGCCTGGGGAATAATTACAAATCGTGATTCAGCACCCCCGGCAATTTCCACAGTAGTCTCCATTATCTCTGCTGTACGATCGCCACCTCCAATGATCATTAATTGTCCAAGATTTTCATAAACCGGTGTGGTGTTATCGCAAGATATGAATAGTAGGATAACTGCGGGTAAAAGTGAATTAATTTTCATTTTGCATAAGCTCCAATGCGATTTTGGTCGTGTTCATTAGATCATCATAAAGGATAAATTCATCATTTGAATGGGGGCGTTGTGCGCCTACTCCCAGATTTATTGTTGGAATACCTTTAGCATTGAGGACGTTGGCATCGCTGCCACCAAATGAGGCTTTTGGCTGAATATTGATATCAAGGTTTTTCAGGCAGCTTATGAGATGTTTTCTAACCGGGGCATCTTCAGCGATTTCATAAGGTTGAAAATCCCACTCAGAGCTGTAATCAAAACTGGCTTCGGTGCCCGCAGTTGACTGACTAAAAATCCGTAAGACCAGCTTCTCGATTTCCTCCACACGCGCATTGCTTCCCGATCGGATTTCACCCATCAATTCTACCTTGGGCGGAACAACATTGGTGGCAGCATCGGAATGAAAGGGTCCAATATTCATAGTTGTATTATCATCTATTCTACCAAGGGGTAAGGATCCCACGGCCCTGGCAGCGATTTGCAAAGCATTGACACCTTCCTCGGGAGCGATTCCAGAATGAGAAGCCTTACCATTCACCTCGACAGTAAAATATTTTGCGCCAGGTGCTTTTATAATGAATGCGCCGGGTCGATAGCTTGAATCAAACGCATAGCCCCGTTTAATTGCTGTATTTGCATGCAGATATCTTGATCCTGCCAAATTACTCTCTTCACAAATAGTAAATACAACCGTAAACCCGAGGTGGGGCAGATCTGCTTTGGAAATGATGTCGACAGCGGTGAGTAATGTGCTGATGCCCACCCGGTTATCCACACCCAGGACAGTTTGTCCATCAGATGTAATCCGATCTTCACGAAGAACCGGCTTGACAGATGCAGTTGAACGGGCCGTATCCATATGGGACAAAAATAAAGTATCGCCACCATCCCCAATGGTGAAAATAATATTTCCTGCTTCAGTGCCACCCTGCTTACCGGCATCATCTTCATGGCATGCAATCCCTCTGCTTTTTGCAAAATTTAGAAGATAATCAGCCATGCGACGCTCCGTACCGGAGAGTGCATCTATCTGGGCTAGACTAAGAAAACGGTCAACTAATTGCTTGTGGTCAATAGAAAAGATGTAATAAATCTTTCATAATTAGTAAGTAATGAAATGTATGTTGCAATAATAATTGGGAAAGCAAGGATAGTCAAGGGCTAAACATATCCATAAATAGGTTATAATGCCGTATTCACAGATAAGAAAGAACTTGGTGAGCTCACGCTACAATAAAGTTTTAGGAATTTAGAAATCTCCTCTGGATTATTTCAGCTATAGTGCTGCTCGTTTTCTACAAAGGTGTTGGTTTAATTTGATCGAAATTCTTCTGATTCAACAGTAACTGCTGACAATTGATCTTCCAGGATATCTACGCCAATCCCTGGTTTATCTGGTACATCCATCTTGCCATCTGAGGTAACTACAAATTCAGGTTCAACGATATCTTGTGTAAAATAACGTTTACTTGCAGATATGTCGCCTGGCAAACTAAAATTGGGTAAGGATGCCAGTGCCAGATTCCCGGCACGCCCAATTCCGGATTCCAACATGCCACCATGCCAGACTGGAATGTTTTTATCAGCGCATAGGTTATGAATTTTAATAGATTCACTAAATCCGCCAACACGCCCCGGCTTAATATTGATAATTTGACAGCTCTTCAGCGCCAGTGCCGCGTTTGCATCGCCTACAGAATGAATGCTTTCATCAAGACAAATTGGAGTTTTCAACTCCCTTTGAAGCAGTGAATGATCGTATATATCTTCATAACCCAGCGGTTGTTCAATCAGCAGAAGATTATAGTTTTCCATGTCCCTGAAAATGTCCACATCTCCTAATGTGTAGGCCGAATTGGCATCGACCTGCAGCGTGATCTCAGGAAATTTGAGGCGAATCGCTTTAATAAATTTCAAATCCCGTTCAGGAGCAATTTTGATTTTAATTCTAGCATAGCCCTGCTCCAGAAAATTAGAAACTTCTCCAAGCATGCTTTCTATGGACGGCTGCATTCCGATACTTACTCCCACATCCACAGTCCGTCGAGTTCCACCCAGCAAACTGGACAGGGAAATGTTTTTCTGCTTGGCCATAACATCCCAGAGGGCTGATTCCAGACCAGCTTTTGCCATCCGGTGACCCCTCACCCAGGACCAGGAATCCAACGCTTCTGAGATAGTAGAATACCGATTACCAAGCACCGCGGGAATAATTCCATCTCTCAGAATATGCCAGGCTGTGGAGACGGTTTCAGGCGAATAGGTGGGGAGAGGTTCAACCACACATTCACCCCAGCCGCTAACACCTTCGCTATCGACCCTGACAATGATGTGTTCTTCATGTGTTTCAACACCCATTGATGTTTCAAAAGGTTTTACCAATTTGAGTTTGACATGTCGCAGTTCAATGCGCTCAATAAGCAATGTTACCCCTCCTTTTTTGAATCGTGTTACTGAACTGAAAGATAATTTATAAGATGCTTGTATCAAAAGACAGATCCCCACAGTCCTAATAAAAAGCTACTGGCAGATCAGAAAATCCATAGTCCCAATTACTCCTTCCAATCCATTGTTCAATCCATTAATATGGGCAACGCTAAACAGGCATTCAATATTTTTTGGGAACGGAGGAGTTGCATAGCGCAGTTTCCATTCGAATCTTCGCCGTTGCAAATAATAACTACAATTACGCTTAACAGATCGATCGGAAAAAATTATGGCAGCAAGAATGAAACTATTAATGCTAAGTCTATTTATCCTGATTCTGGGCAGTTGTGAATCTAAACCAGACGTTCTTGAATGGTCGCTGGTCTTACACGGCGGTGCGGGCACCATTAAATCAGAGGATATGACTCCAGAAAAAGAACAGGCTATCCGGGGTGATATGCAGCGGGCTCTTGCTAGGGGTAAGCAGATTTTATCACAGGGTGGTACCGCCCTGGATGCCGTGGAAGCCTGTATCCGAATC
>JABMPR010000173.1 GCA_013202895.1 bacterium
ACCAAACCCCTACCACCCCTACCATTTCAATGGTTTTGATTCAGGGAAACCGTTAAAACGGTTTCAATTTCCACGGGATCGTCCCTCCCACGACTGAAGTCGTGGGTGAACTATATTAAATCCTTATACACCAATCCATTTAACCCCATAACCAATATTCACTATTCAATTCCCCAAAATTCGAATCTGCGCTTGGTAGTCTATGACATTATGGGACGAGCCTGTTAGTCTTATATCCCACTCATTGCGAGCTGTATTAACCTGGATTTAGTGCCTTCTATAGCGCTATAATTGATTATATGCTTATTGAGTTTATAAAATCATGTGCACGCTGTACAGATTTTCCATCATTGTAATAGAAACATTGATGCAGCAAGTATTCCATTTTGTCTTTGAACTCTGAATTAAGCAGCGTTTTATTCACAAGAGTTAAAATATTCTGATCTCCATTATACAGGTTTACATAGCGCATAATATTGAGTTCATCAGGCATGGAATGCAGATCCCCGTATTCAGTTTGAGCAACTATGATGGGTTTGCGAGTGATTAAATATTCATACAATATGGAGGAGGTGTCACTGATCATCAGATCGGAAACCAGAAAATCCTCCATTGTGTCACATTTCCCCACATCAGCTGGATTAGAAAAATATACATGCCTGATGCCATTAAATTTTGCCCAGAGTTTAACCTTGGATATATATGGACGATCATGATAGTGAGGTCTGACAATCAAATTATGTTCTTTGCTTATTTCTTTGGCAAATTCATATACATATTTGTGAAATGTACCATTTCCCCATTTCCAGGTTGGAGTGTAGAGAATATTTTTTCTGGTTTGATCTATGATACCCAGACGATCCAAAACCTTTTGTCGATTTATTTTATTATTTACATAATCATCAAAACGCATATTTCCAATTCTGATTAATTTGTCCTGATCTATTGAAAGCCCCACATCTCTAATTTTTTCCAGATGCTTTGGACCGCTTAGAAAATGATAATCATACGCTTCCAGCGATCTGGTACTGGCACCATATTTTTTATCGCCTGCCCCGTGTCCAACAAAGATGGTTTTAGTCTTTAAAGCGTCATAAATCAAAGGAATATTTGACATGGAAATTACAATCCCGGCAGGCAGACTGTCTTTAGCGAGATTTTGGAGAATGGATGGGGGTGTATTATATAGAGTACTAATGTTTTGGTCCACATTTGTGTTTCGTAAATATTTTTTGTACTGAAGCATTCTTTTCAGGATTTTTTTAACAATAAAAGTTCCACCGATAGAGTTGTATAATGGCATTGCATTTGAAAATTGGTAAATCTGGTTTGCCAGGTAAAAAATCGGATGATGATTGTTTTCTGAATTACTTGAAAAAGCAGTCATATTAAACCTTTAACGGAAACCCCAAAATAATGTTGCCCAAATAAATAACGGTGAAAGTACTGTAATTATTATATTTATGATAATAATATATTTCTCAGAAATTAAATTTGGTATTTGTGGTTTGGATATGCTCATAAGCCTCTGGAGTGTCAATATCCAGCCAATATTCATCCTCATTTAAAAAGACTGAAGCCATGTCTCCCTGCTCGATCAAGTTTTTCACACCTGCACTAATCGATTCTTCGCCGGCATCAATCTGTTTCCCCATGGCCTCAAAAAATCTGTTATTTAAACGAAATATACCACAGTCAATCCCATTGTAAACTTCCAGATCTTTGTTTATTTCTAAAATGCTATCGTTCCTAAAGTTTACCTTGGTAGCATCATCGATATCAAAAACTTCAGCTATCTTCTTATCCACTAACAGAATATTTCTTTCCTCAGAAGAAGCAATCACGCGTCTGATTGCTTTTGTAGAAACGATGTGATCTGACATAGAAAGAATAAAATTCTCATTATTAACCAGGTCTTTTGCCAGGTATACTGAAATTCCATTTCCTCTGTGATACTCAGGATTCACAATGAACTCAATTTTATGACCAAACAAATCGTTATCCGTCAGATAGCTAAGGATTTTGTCAGCCTCAAATCCTAATACCATTACAAACTCAGTGCAACCGGCGCTGGCCAGATTATTTAGGATTGTTGATAATATTGTGCCGCTTCTAAAAGGCAAAAGTGTTTTGGGGCGTTTATCAGTAATCGACCATAATCTTGAACTTTTACCCGCCGCTATTATTACTGCTTTCATCTTTACCTCGTCTGATCGTCATTTTCGAAACATTTATGAAAAACAGAGCCCCCCTGCAAGCTTCTGAATCATTCTAAATAAAGTAACAATTCGGTTGGTTCGAAAAATGAATCTTTTTAATTATGGTGAGCTTCATAAGATTAATATAGGGTTGTGATATTTATTATAAAGGCAGATTATGCAGACACATACAAATCCAGTGATTGAGATACAGAAACAGCATGTAAGCATCCGAGAGTTCAGGTCTGATCCTGTTCCTGGTGAAATGTTGGATAACATATTGAAGGCCGGGCGGCGGGCGCCCACAAGCAGCAATCTACAGGCCTACAGCATAATTGTTGTCAAAGATCCAGCGCTAAAGCAACAATTGGCACAAGTGGCAGGGAATCAAACACATGTGGAGACCTGTCCCGTATTCCTGGCATTCTGTGCAGATCTGCACCGTTTGGACACTGTTTGTGGAATGCACGATACCATTATGACCACTAGTTTGGAGACATTGCTTATATCAACCATCGATGCCTCTTTGGTGGGTATGTCCGTTCAAACTGCTGTTGAGTCTCTGGGGCTGGGGGCCGTGATGATTGGTGCTATGAGAAATGATGTTGTGGCAGTATCAGAAATTCTCGGTCTACCCACAGGTGTATTTGTGGTGTTCGGTATGTGTATCGGTTGGCCGGAAACGACTAAAATTCCTCCACAGAAACCACGTTTGCCCAGAGAATTGGTAATTCACAGTGAACACTATGGCCTATCAGATCAAAGAACTGCAATCGAAGCATATGACAAGGAGCTTGCAGATCATTATGCTACACACAAAAAAAATATAAATCCTCTCGCCTGGTCTGGTGTCATCGCCCGGAATCTGAGTCGACCTTTGAGACCTCAACTTAAGCTGGATCTGGAAAAATTAGGCTTTAACGCTGTGTAAATTATATTTGTCATCCTTTGATATGTCTCGTGACAAATTATTAACTATCCTTAGTTGTTCAAAAATTTAAGTTTGAGCCGTCAATAATATTATGCACAAAGGTTGTATATTGGTAATAGAGAAGATACTCAAACTATTTTCAGGCAATCTGGATCATGGGTCCCTGACAAAAAAGGGTTCTGCCTTTACTATTATCGAAATTGTTTTCTCTGTTACTTTGCTAGCCATCATCTCATTAGGTACAGCTCAATACATGGTTTTCTCCCGTTGGGATATTGACCGCGGCATCCGTAGGCAGCTTGCCTGGATCACCATGTCATCCCGGATGGAGCAGGCCATTGATTTTGGAGAGAATAACCTGCAGGACAGTCTCGCTGAAACTTCAACCCCAATTACTGTCAATAATATTCAAGCCTATCGCACAACTGTTGTCACAGGGATTGATGATCCTACTGATGGCCTTTCGCCCACAGACACAGAAATTCCAGATTATAGTCAGGTCCAAATTTACATCTCATGGTTTACTGCAGATAATATTAGCGATAGTGTAACCACGTTTATCTCCAAAAATACAGGTTGGAATTATGAAGGGTAGGTGGGATTCAAAGGGAACCACCATGGTTGAGCTCATGATCGCCATGGTTTTGGCCAGCATTGTGGCCATTGGTTTTTCTTCCACCCTCATGTTCACTCGGAATATGTATAACGATTCTGTTATTCATTCTCAATTAAGTCAGGATGCCTACGTTATTGATGATTATGTGCGGAAGAAATTGACTTTACAGGTAGCTGACTCTTTGCAGATTTTTGCCAATGCTAGTGATGAGGGGTCAGGCAGCCCTTCTAGTTCAGGAGTAATATTACGATCAGTTCGGCTTGATAGCACGGTAGATCATCTATCTATGGAAGGCACAAACCTTAAATGGATGATTGATACAGTTACGGTGTATCCCATTGACTCCCATATCTCCACTTTGCTATTTACGCAGGAAACGGGTTACAGTAAAAAGTTATTGAACATTGAGATGCATCTGTATCAGGAAACAGATAGCTTAGAATTGGTCTGGCTTATCAGCATAAGGAATTGATTGTATTCAATTAGTAATCTATATTGAAACGGAAGACATGAATTGTAAAATCGCATGAAAAATCAAGGTTATACACTGGTAGAGGTAATGATGAGTATAATCCTATTGGTTGTAATTGTAGTTGGTACCGTGCAGTTTTTCACGATAATCAATCATGAGATAGAACAGGACCAAAGAACAGAGCTGGCCTGGACAAATATGGGAGAGAAGATGGCCAAGGCTATCGAATTTGAATATGATGCCATATTAGACAGTATGCCGGAAACTTCGGTGCCCTTAATATTAAATGGGATCCAGGCATACCGATCTACAATTGTTAGTCTTGTTGATGATCCATTAGATGGTCTGGCACCAGAGGATGTATCTCTGCCTGACTATCTAAATGTAACTGTCAAATTTGCCTGGCTCACACCTGACAATATCACAGATAGTTTAAGTTGCAGCTTCTCAGCTGAACGCTTTTGGGACTATTAAAAAACGATTATTCTCCAGTATTATAGTTCGATTTCAATAATACAAAATACAGCTTCCATTATCCCGTATTAGCTCTTTATATACGAATGCGGTTTGAGGGAATGTAGACGCGTAATATACCAGGATGTTACCCCTCAAGAATCATCGGAAAGTCACTATAGACCACACCGGTCTTGCTAAGGACTTACCTATTCAACCTATATCGTCCATCCTGATTCCAATATGCCGTTTGGACAATCTAGCTTAATGGCATGTGAGAATAATCACACGCTAAAATTAAAGCTAATTTTATATATTGGGTGCTAATGTTTATTTTTTATCCTTATTTATGTTGTAAATAGCTATTATAAGTTTGAGAGCTTGCTTAATTGAAATTAATAAATAGTCATAAATATGCTACAAATCACATTAAAATTCCTGATCCACAATTTAATAAACAGGCGAGCTAGAAGAATTATTATTGTGGTTTTGGCTAACATTGAAGATCTTATAACATGTTGTATATTAGGATTATAAGAAGTTAATTTATTATCATTATGTTGAAAACTTCCAGGATTATATCATTGAAAGTGGTCAGACCGGGTTACCGATTGTTGTAATAATATGACACAATTCGACAAATCTCCAGGTATTCCTAATAAAAAATATTACATGTTAAGTTGGGAGGTATGGAATAATTCAATTCTAAGTTGCTGTAATATATGAACATAAGATTTGAGATAAATAATGGCACAATATTTGAACCTAATAGGTGGTTATGGCTATCGAATCCACATTAGAACAGAACAAAAAAGATGCATTGCATCGAGAATTGGCTATATTGACTAAGAATGTACATATTGAACCGAACACCATGGAAAGTCTAGCTTAGATGTATATAGTTGCCATCATGATTACTGCTGTTGTTTTCAGCGTTACTGGATTGGGCGTGATGAATCTAGCCACGCTGGTCAATCTGGATACCCAAAACGCCATTGAGAAACTCCAAAATAAGATGGAAACCGAGTCTTTGACAAATGTTGCGTTATGGCGGATAAACTCCAGTGCAGACAGTCTTGGCAATTTTAGTCTCGGTAATGTTACCAGTAGCTATGACTCAACTAATTTGGTTTTGACGGTGGAAATAAAGACGCAAACTGATACAAGCGGTTTTGTACTAAGCCTGGAAGAGGACTTTCATTTTAGACGTGCAATAGCAACTGAAACTTATATCGATGATAATTATGGAACCACCCATGCAAATGAGGCCGCTGAGCACGATCTACGTGACTCTATTGGGTTTCTGCCAGAAGTCGATATGGCCTATTTTATCGCAAATGCTGCAAATGTGAGCTACATGGAATATGAGCATATTCACGATGACGATGTTGTGGAGGGCATAAACATCTTTTATGGTGATTATCTGGAAATTCATAATGTTGATATAGAAAACGCAACTCTGGTTTTTACAGGTTACAATATAAAATTAAAAGATGATGTCAGAATTGTCGCACCGATTGTTGGTGGTGTTGCTCAACCTGCCATGATTATCATGGATCCAAGCAATGATACACACTTCGATCAGGGCTATGGGGACGTCATTCATATCGAGGGGGCAATTTATTCTAAGGGTTACGTTAGATTGCATGAAGGTGAGTTTACCGGACCCATTGTGGCACACCATGCCAGGATATGTAGAGATATTGATATGATTGATGATACAAATAGTCTGTACTATGAGTGGAATCTGGGCTTTGGTGAATTAACAGATTACGATTTTAGAAAACATATCATAGAGTGGGAAACACTCTAAATCCCAATAATACAAATTTAGCAGCTTTCTAATGTCACCTCAGGGTGGCATTTTTTTTATTCTACTCGCACAAGTTAATTCCTTTAGCCAGTAGAAAATCAGACGATAAACCAAAGCCCATTCTGAAGCAAGATTACGTATCCCTTGTTTGCATAAACTATAGCTTCCCTGACGCTGATGATTAGTTTTGCAAGTCCTATGATCAGAGCCAAAACATGATATAACTCGTCATATAATAGTGACATGTTTTTACTTCAAGTGTCTTAATAAACTGCATATATCGTTTTCGACCAAAACCATAATTCTCGCTGGCCCAGATGCATGGGATTGATTTAAGCTAGATTGATAATTAATATAAAACCTTATTGTATAGTACTTTACCCTAACAAAACTATGCTTTGAAATACACCATTAATAGCAAATAATTCCCTGATATGTACATCGATTAGTTGGCAAATCTGGTTGGCACATTACTTGACATATACGCGTGTGCGTAGTATATAACTAAGAGTGTGCTAACAAACATGATGACATTTTGACATATAAAGAACTAAAAATTAGCGACAAAGAACTTCAATGGCTTATGAAATTTATTTGGCTTTTTGTTGCATTTGTATCTTCAGTACAGGCTCAACCAGCAGGCTACGAACATCGTAAGTTAATCACGCTGAACAGTTCACAGATCAGTGGGGCAACATCCCATACAAATTTTCCAGTCATGATTAAACTGACCGATGTTGATTTAAAATCCACTTCAAACGGCGGCGGCGTGGTTAATCCCTCAGGTTATGATATCATTTTCACCCAGAAGGATAGCACGACCCTCCTGGATCATGAGCTCCAGAACTATAGCCCTTCAACTGGCGATCTGCTTTGTTGGCTAAGAATTCCAGCACTCTCACCCACGGTCAATGATACCATTTTCCTCTATTACGGAAAAACGACGGTCTTTTCGGATCAATCCGCTCCTACAACATGGAATGCCAATTATCTAGGGGTCTGGCACCTCGAGGACTTGAATGATTCATCTCCCAATGGGAATACCCTGACAGATCACAATACTGCCGTGAACGCATCTGGATACCTGGGGAATGCCCGTGAATTTGACGGAGATGGGGATGATCTGGAAGACCTGAATGGTGGGACCTATCTTGACGGATGGTCCACAGTATCTCTGTCAATGTGGGTTAAATCTGATGTGATTGGTACAGACAAAGGTCTGGTGTATGGCGATGATCCAGACGGATTAGATCGTCGATTTGGTCTTCGCCAGGATGCTGCAGGTGAAAAGGGTGGAGGTACCAATGTGTACCGAAGTTCTTTGCTTACTGGTACCAACAGCAAGCAGCGGCACGAATCCAGCAATGGTTCGGCCACCACCAATTGGCAATTTCTTACAATGACTCGCATCGATGGATCCGCGACAGATTTGTATATAGACGGCAGCCTCGACACTCCTTCCTGGTCGAACTCCAGGGGTGGTACAACCAACAAGAGTGAAAAATTAATTATTGGTAAGGGCTCCAAGGATGGTGCTACCAGTTCCTGGGATGGTCTCATCGATGAAGTCCGCATCTCCAGTGTGGAACTGGATAGTGCCTGGGTGGTAACAGAATATGCAAATATGAGCGATCCTGGAGCCTTTCATACAGTTTCTACCGCCAATGAACTGCCAAGTTTAAGTGATTTGGAGACCATCGCACTATCCTATCAAGCCAATGATGCGCCCACGCTCATTACAGCCAGCATCGAGTGTCACGACTATAATGATTTCACACTTGATAGCGCCAAAGTCCAAATCAGTGGCAATTATCTAAATACTGAAGATACATTGACCTTCAGCACCAACTATGGTATCTCAGGCTCATGGCAGGATAGCAATGGAACCTTGAGACTTACAGGCACAACCTCTCTGGCTGACTATGCCTCAGCCCTGCAAGAGGTCTACTATTTCAATTCGAATGCATCACCCTCAACTTCAACTCGGACCCTTAGTTTTAGCATCAGCGATGGGACGGGCTTCAGCTCTAGCAGCACACGGGACATCACCATGAATGCTGTAAATAATGCCCCGACACTGGCCAGCATTGAGGGGTCAACACTGGCCTATATTGATGGTGATCCAGACACAGTTATAACCACGACAATCGCTATCTCGGACGTAGATGATTTCTATATTGATTCAGCCTGGGTAACAATAACAGCTAATTATGTGAGCGGTGAGGATAAGCTTGATTTTGCCACGGCCTATGGGATCTCCAGTTCCTGGAGCAGTGTGAATGGTATTCTCACTCTAAGTGGGCCAGCTGCTTTGACCGATTATCAAACCGCCCTTCAAGCGGTAACATACGAAAATCTAAATCCGGATCCAGATACAGCAACTCGCACAGTTGAGTTTATGGTCAGTGATGGCCTGGCACACAGCAATACTCAGACTCGTGATCTCAGTGTGACGGCTGTCGATGATGCGCCTGTTCTTGCCGATATTGAAAATGCAGGTCTGGTCTACAATGCTGGAGATGGAGCCATCGCAATCACTGACTCGATTACCATTTACGATGGCGACAACACCAAGATCGATAGTGCCAATGTCCAAATCACGACCAACTATATTCAAGGTGAGGATAGTTTGGGATACAGCAGTATTTATGGGATTTCAGGTACCTGGTATCCCGGTGCAGGAATGATGAAACTCTCGGGCAAGAAAGCCCACGCTTCGTATGAAACCGTCCTTCGATCCATTATTTATGAAAATACACAAGCTGTTCCGAACACCTCAACGCGCACCGTGACCTTCACTGTAAATGACGGCAATTCAAACAGCAATAGCTTGACCCGCGCGATTGCCTCAGGAGCACCTGCTACTATCTCAAACCTCGATCTATGGTTAAATGCCGCAGAAGGCGTGTTTAACAACAATGGGGCCACTACTATTGCCGGAGATGGGGATGGGGTACAAGTATGGCAGGATCAGAGTGGCAATGGAAGAGATTTTATCAACGCCGGTGGAACACCGAACTGGCGTCAAAGTGTCACTGGATTGAATGGTGAGAGCGCCCTTGAATATTCAGGCGGCAGTGAATCCTTGCGGGATGATGACGGTGAAAATTATATCAATGGTCTCACAGAGTTTACCATATTTTTTGTAGTGAAATCCGACATTACCTCCACCGATAAAGGTCTTTGGGCTGTAAGAAATCCGGGGAATGGAGATAAGGATTTCTCCATCCGCTATGATGCCGTTGGTGATAATAGTTCGGAATTGAATGTAGTAAAAGTTGCGGTCCTGGATGATGTGGTGGCAAACGAAATGGAGAGCATTGCCGAAATTCAAACCACCAGTAGTCAGATAATTTGCCTGGATTGGAAAAGCAACCAGATATGGGATCTATATATCGATGGTGTTTTGAATAATCCATCTTATTCGGGTGACCCACCAGATGGCACGATTTCAACTGCGGTGAAGATTGTCCTTGGTCGCGGACCTGAGGATTCATCCGGTGGCTGGGATGGCATGATCGCAGAAGTGGTCCACTATGGTCGCCATCTGACGGACAGCGAGCGGCAGGACATCGAAGATTATTTTTCTGATAAATACGCGATTAGTGTCAGACTACTTGAGCCTGCTACCGGTGGGGATGCCATATCTGCGGATGATGCCAATACAACATACTCTACCCTAACCGGTCCGCGTATTACCGAAGATGTTGCCGGTGAGCTCGCTTTAGGCGGTACCATTGTGCTCAATGCACCAACGGGATATGAGTGGAATACAGGTGCCACACCAACGGTTTCAGTCCAGGAAGCATATGGTACCTCCACTACTCTGGTCGTCTCCAGCGCCAGCATATCCAGCTCACAAATATCAATCAGCATCACCACTGAATCGAGTGGAGTCAGTCAACCTGGGGAGGTAATCTTTAGCGGTATTCAAGTCCGACCAACCTCGGCAATAGTACCCAATACTGGCAATATCACCAACAGTGGGACAACCGGACCTGGTGGTAGCACGAATTTTGGAACTGTCACCATGCTGGCTGGCACTCCCACCAAGGTGGTCTATACCCAAGCCCCCGGTAATGGTACGGTGGACGAGATCCTAACCCCAGTGATCCTCACAGAAGTCCAGGATGCCAACGACAACGTGATCATGGAGTCCGGAACCAATGTGGTCATAGCCATCAGCACAGGAACGGGGACTCTCTCAGGGACTACTTCTTTAAACACCGATGCTGAAGGACAGGTCGCTTTTAATGATCTGACCATTAATGCACCAGATGATTTTAGATTAACGGCATCCAGTTCAGTTCTGGATTCGGCTGTTAGCGATTCATTTGCGATTTCAATTGCAGGACAATTTACCACTTTTCTGATTGAAAAGGAGAGTAGTGGAAACATTCTAACACAGACAGCCGGGATTGACTTTAATGTCAAGATCTCAGCTGTTGATGGAAGCTCAAGCGTAGATACAAATTTTACGGGCACGGTGGATATAACTTCCACTGGAACTCTTAGTAATGGGAGTGGTACAACTCCTGTCTTCACGGCAGGTGTACTTACATCTCATACGGTCGCCGTGAGTAGCATCGGAGATTTTACACTTACAGCTACTAATTCAGCAGGTAGCGAGTTTGGGGCCAGCAATAGCTTTAGCGTTGAATCGGGACCCGCAAGTGCTAGTATGTCAGAAATTATGGCCAGCCCCACAGTTCTGGCAAATGATGCGGTCAGCACTTCAACTATCACTGTTCAGGTCAAAGATGCAGGGGGCAATAATCATAGTACCGGTGGTGAGACCATGAATCTAATAGCAACAGCTGGGACGCTTCTGGGAAGTGTAAGTGATAATGGTAATGGTACCTATACGCAGTTGTTACGGGCTTCCTCAACGGTGGAAGTGTCGACAATAACAGGAGTGTTGAACGGATCAAATATGACTGATGATGCTACGGTTCAGTTCAACGCCTATACCAATATCTGGGAGAGTGATCCAGGCAATGACCCCTACACCAGCAAGTGGGATACACTTCCCAACTGGGACAATGGGGTTCCAATACTCACTGACGCTGTTTTGATTCCAGGATCTCCTGCTGATGGCACCAAATTTCCTATCATTTCTACTGATAATTTACAAGTAGCTGCATTGACCGTTGAAACCGGAGCCGATGTAACCCTCTCAGGTAGCCTCAGTTTCGATGTCCTTGGTGATTTGGCAGGCGGGGGTGATATCAACGGTGGTGCATTGGATACACTTCGGGTGAGTGGTGACATGAGTATTGGATCCAGCAACATTCAATATGTTGAATTTGATGGATCGTCTCTTCAGACCGTCAGTAGTCCATCAACTTTCGCCAATGTCACTATTGACAATAGCTCTGGCGTAGAAGTTACCGGGAATCTTGAAGTAACCGGCACCCTGACATTAACAAATGGCAGTCTGATTATCCCTTCAGGAAAATCTTTGATTGCAAACACTAAATCCATCAGCTCAGGTAACATCAGGGCTGAAAGAGAGATTAACGGAAATACAGGCTGGCGACTTTTAGCTTCACCTCTTGCTTCAACTTATGGGAATATGTTCAACAATATTTTTACTCAGGGCTACACCGGCTCTGATTCCTCCAGTGGTTCACCTTCAGTTCTGTACTACGATGAAACTTACGTAGGGACTGACAATCAGCGCTGGCGCCAACCCACAAATTCCACTAACTCCACTACTGCTGGCCGAGGTTTGTTTGTCTATGTCTTCGGATCCATTGCTACTGAACCAGCCTATACAAACAGCTTACCCATCACGCTTGATGTGAGTGGCGATGAAGATGAAGGTGCTGGTGGAGAATTCGATTTTGGGATAACGTATACTGCGTTAGCAGATACTGGCTGGAACCTCATTGGAAATCCATTTGCGGCTACAATCAACTGGGATGCTGCCGGCTGGACCAAAACCAACATGGACAACGTGATCTATGTCTGGGATCATACTGCGAATTCCGGTGCTGGGGCATACCTAACCTGGAACGGTACGGCTGGATCATTAGGGAGTGGTCTCATTCCACCTTTTCAGGGTTTCTGGGTGAAAGCCAACGCTTCAAGTCCTACGTTAAAGGTGCCCAAAACTGCCAAAACTACAGGTGGTGTTTTCTATAAACAATCCGGAGCAAGTCCATTAATGGTACTGCTGTTAGAAGCCGATACTCTCGGGGTAACCACCCACCTCCAATTTGATGACAATGGGTCAGTTAATAAAGATGCCAGGGACGCCTATTATTTGATTCCACCGACACAGACCTATCTGCAGCTGTTTAGTCTCAGTCAAGATGATCAGGCTCTCGCCATTCAAAACCATCCCCTGCGCTTTGGTCAAAAAGTCGAGATAGGATTAGATATAGGGGGCTATATCGCTGGTGAAGCCCATACTGGTGAGTATCGCCTGAGCTGGCCACGTATAGATGCTTTACCCACAGAATGGCAAATAGAGCTTGAAGATACTGAAACTGGTACCGTCATCGACATCATGCAAAATGCATATTATGAATTTGATTCAAACCCTGGACTTGCCAGGGCTTTACCTTCAATTGCTCCCTCTCATAAGTTGCTGTCAACCCGACCCTTCAGTTTGATAAAAGAGAGTTCTCCCAGAAATCCGAGATTCATCCTCAGCATAGATCCTGGAGCTGCATTTCCTGAGATACCTCGGGAATACGCGCTTAACCAAAATTATCCCAACCCTTTTAACGCTGGGACAACAATTCAATTCTCGCTGCCGCTAGAGAACAATGTCACTTTGGATATATTTGATATTCGGGGAAGAAAAATTAAGACCTTGATTGGCGGTGAGCAATATCCAGCCGGCAATTTCAATTCTCAATGGGCTGCTGTGGGTCACAGTAGCGGCCTATATTTATACAGAATGCAAATTGGGCGTAGAATATTCACAAAAAAGATGATCTTATTAAGATGAAAAAAATCAAGACCATATTAATCTCCATCGTATTGCTGGTCGCTTTGGTTTTCGGTCAAGGTGAAATCCCTGAGCTGAGAGTGAGGATTGCAGCAACTGTTGTAGATTATATCGAGATGACTACCATCTCAGATATTGACGTGGGAACTGTGATCCCCAGTGAAGATATCCTGCGTCTGGATCCGCGAACAGATCAAGGGGCTGGAATTATTAAGGTGCACGGCCGTGAAAATGCATCCATTCTGGTCACTTTCTCAGGTCAAGTTGAGATGGTAAATCTGGCCGGCAATACAACTTTAACAGTGACCTACGCTGTCAGCGGGAATCAAGATAACGACCAATCAGGTTCGGAACTCTTTACAATCAATCCAAACACTATCACGTTGAATAATTATGGCGAGTATTATATGTGGATCGGCTGCGAATTTAGCCTTCTGAATCTTGTATCTGGCCAATACGATGGTGATTTTGCCATTGAGGTAGATTATAACTAATACCTATGTCTAATAAATATTATATCAGTTATTTGAATACCTTTTTATTGACGGTTCTGATTTTATGCTTATTTCAGAATCCCTTAAACGCCCAGACCATTCAATTCAGTATTCATGTATCCAGCACACTTGATGCGACCAAAGATCAAGATATGGATTTCGCTACCCTTATCGCCGGATCCGGTATCACGCAGATAAACCTGGGTGATAGTGGGATGGGAGTTTTCGCCATTACGGGGAATGAGGAGTTGGATGTAATAATTAATTTGACAGCGCCAGCCAACCTTACCCATACCGGAGCATCCCCGGATGTAATCCCTTTCACTCTGGAGTTTGCCTATGCCAACAAAGGGGCCAATGACGTAAACCAGGCCGTAGTCGTAACTGGAGGTTCCGCTCGTTTTCAATTACGAGAAAGAGTTAGTGGACCCGCCGGTGCACCACCAACCCCTCCAAGTGCTCATCATACACCGGCTCAGGCAACAGCCTATATCTATATCTATGGATCTATGAATGTTGGTTTTATTGATGCAGGTGGATATACTGGAAATGTTGATCTCTCGGTAACCTACGACTAAAATTAATCCTTAATTTTTACCAAAAAAAATTGACTTTAGTTTTTCCAATCATGAGTAAAATTGTCATAAATATATTCAAAAAATTACAATGACTGTAATATGTTGATGACAATTACTAACACATTTACCTCTCACGAAAATATGTATAATTCATAATAACAACACTTTAAGTGTGATTACAATATTTGGCATAGCTTTTGTCTTATTGAACACCGAATATGAATGACACAAAAAAAAATAAAAATTGAATCGAGGAAGGTCCAATAATGAAAAAAATGATTTTAGTTACACTAGCAACAGTAATGGCACTTGTAGGTACAAGCTTAATGGCTCAATCTAATGCAACTGCTACAGTAGATGCCGTTGTTATGGCAAATCTGGCCCTGGCAAACACGGCTCTTGTTGATTTTGGTAACATCCCAGCGACCAGTTCCCCGGTATTAGATCCTAAAGAAGCTGCCCACACAGACGTAGGTAGTGCTGCCGCAGTAGGTACGTTTACACTTAGTGGTCAGGTAAGTACACAGGTTACTGTTACTTACGATGCTAGCACAACACTCGGTGATGGAACAAACCAGATGACATTCACACCTGATCTGGAAGGTCATGCTACTACTCAAGGATCTGCTGCAAACGTTGCAAGCGGAACACAGGTTACTCTGGACGGATCAGGTAACTTCCTGTTCTGGTTGGGTGGAAATTTAGGTACACTTAGCAACCAGGCTGTTGGAACCTATGCCAGTGACAATGGGACAAACGGTGGTGGCGACTGGAACCTTAGTGTAGAGTACAATTAAACCCATAATATTTCACAATATATTTTAACAAAGAGACCGCAATCTTTATTGCGGTCTCTTTTAATTTTAGACTCAGCAAACCGTGAAACTGCATGGTATTCAGTTTTTTTTGAATTAATATAGCGGGACAATCAAATAACAATGAAGACCAACTGATCTGGAAGAGAGTGCCAAACATGCTGAAGAATCAAAATATTTTGTTGTTAATATTGATTTCAGGTTTTGTCACGAGCATTCTGGCTCAAGTAACTATTTCGCCAACATCCCTCTTCATCGATAATCAGAGGCGTTTTGAGACCTTGCTTATTATGAATAGCTCGAACACAGCCCAGGAAGTAAAACTCAGTTGGGAGTTTGGCTACCCTAAAACTGATGAGGCCGGAAATATTGCCATCATATATGGTGATGAAACTGAAGCGGCTCTGCACTCCGCAGCTGATTGGATTCGTGGATTTCCCAAAAATTTCATTTTAGAACCTGGAGACAGACAAACCGTACGCATCACAGTTAAAGCCCCACGGGATTTAGGTGATGGTACCTATTGGTCACGGCTGAAGACAACTTCCAGCGCGATTAGTCCTCCTGTTGGAAGTAACGAAGCCGGGGGAATAACAGCACAGATTAATTTTAAATTTAATCAAGTCACATCTATTTTCTATAAAAATGGTCAATTGAGCACAGGTCTTCAAATTACAAGTATACGTAGTGTTGTTGAAGATCAAATGATCCGAGTGTTTGCTGATTATACAAAATCAGGGAACTCACCCTTTTTAGGTACAATGCTGGCTAAAGTATTTGATGACGATGGCCAGATGGTTAAGGAAGAGAAAATATTTATCTCCGTTTATTATGACGGTCTTCGTAGACTTGATCTGGACGCAAGCGACCTCCCAGCAGGAGCTTATGATGTTGAAGTCAGTTTCTTTACCGGTCGATCGGATATTCCTGATTCAAACATTGTTCCTGCACCTATGGTATCTGCTCGAGGTAGCTTCTCGAAACTATAAGTGAATCTCCACAAACACCTAGCTTTATCCCTCATACTTTGTAACTTTTTATTTGGATTCTTTGGATTCCAAGAAGATAAAGATGAGCAATATGAGGAGGAAGTCTATCTCTCCTTTCGCTATCAGGGGGTCATTGATGAGATCATTATTGCCTATTATTCAGACGGCAATTTTTATCTCCCACTGACAGAATTATTTGACCTGTTTGCTATCAATTATGAACTTAGTATTTCCACACTCTCAATCAGTGGAAAATATCTTAATCAAAACACCGATTATATAATCGATTTCACCCGGCGTTACGCCAGGGTTAAGGAAAAAGTTTATTCAATCAGCGCCAATGATTTTAAGGTAAAGGAAGTAGATTTCTTTGTCACACCAGATATGTTAGGTGAAATATTTGGTCTGAATCTAACTGTGGACCTTTCACGACTGACCATTCGCCTGGAAACTGATCAAGAGCTACCCATCATAACCAGACATACTCGACGCTATAAGGAGCAACTCAGACAAAAATATGGTGGTCAATCAAATTTGGATGATTACGAATTGCTGGCAGGACGAGAGTATCGGACGCTTGCTGGAGCCATGATGGACTACTCTCTATATGCATCCGCTTCAGAATCAAACAAATTTGCCAATTTGAACCTCAGCCTGGCTGGTGAAATCTTGTTTGGCGATGTCCAGGGTAAACTAAACTCTTCTATCAGTCAAGATACCAGCACATTTGAAGGGTCCGATCTTCGATGGCGCTTCTCTGATGAATCTCAACCCTGGTTTTCAACCCTTTCCATGGGGCAAGTGAATGCCTCAGGATTGACGAGCCAGACAATCCAGGGTGCCAGTATTACAAACCAACCGCTTACACCCAAACGTAGCTACGACACGTATTCCATCGATGGGGTAACCGATCCTGAGGCAGAGGTGGAACTATATCAGAACAACAATCTGGTAGAGGTGATTCACGCAGATGAGGTTGGCTATTACCGATTCCTGGTACCTCTAAATTATGGAACATCTGATTTTAAAATTCGAATTTATGCAAAACAGGGTCGAGTCATTGAATTGGACCACCGAGTCCAGATTCCCTTTAATTTTTTACCAAAGGGTGAAGTCCGATATGATTTATCCGCAGGTCGACTCGTTTCTGAATCGATTCCATGGAGCGAGCGGCGAGATGTTGGGCAGGCAAGCGCCTCAATGGGAATCAAAAACTGGCTGACGGTCGGCTTAGGTTTGGAATATATTCAAGATAATTATGAAGATCGCCCTGCTTACTATGGGAAACTATCATCTCGTCTAGCAGGAGATATTCTTTTGGGGCTAGACTTTGCCCTAAATAATTTTTATAAATTATCCATGCGTGGGATTGGTCCAAATAACTCTACCTTGTCAATGGATTACACCTTTTTTGATCAGCAAAATCTATACAATACACAGGATTATAAGCACCAATTTATCGGGAACCTTTTTTATCCATTTCAGATTGGAGACATACGTTTTACTGGGAGAGGCAGTGGAACATGGGTGCAGCTTCCAAATGAGGATCGCTTCAACCTGAGCGCAGATATTAATCAATTCCTCCGTGGATTTCGTCTGCGTTATGGAATCAGAGAGCAACATACATTTGGTGCAGCCGGGCATAATAATTCTAGCCAAATTCAAGTGGGAGCAGTATACATTATCCCCAGAATACCTTCTTACAACATTCTTCTCCGAGGGAGTTATTTTAGTACAGACTTAAGTTATAACTCGTCCATAGGTGAACTTGGAGAAATTAAGTTCCAATATATCAAACAATTCAATGCCAGGCTTAAAGGACAGCTCCTGACTATTTATGATCTGATTCAACAAAATGCATTTTTCGAAATTGGTGTTACCCTTGATCTTGATGTAACGCGCTCCAATTCAACAATAAGGACTATTGGATCAACACCCTCCTTTACTCAGACTGTTCGAGGATCAGCAGGATTCGACAAAAACGATGCCCACATCCTTTGGGACAATCGCCAACAGGTTGGACGTGCCGGCGTCACGGTCCGCATGTTTGTTGACGAGGATAATTCGGGTACTTATGATGATGGCGAGGAAATTATACCAGGAAATGCCCTGAGTATTGAACGCTCATCCAGTCGCCAACTGACCAGAAATGGAATCGCACACTTGACTCAGCTACAGCCCTATCGACGATACAATTTTCGGGTAAATGAGGCACGCATCAATAATCCGATGTTGGTAGCCGGCAAAAAGAAATTTTCAATAATTACTGACCCAAATCGCTATAAACAAGTGGATGTGCCATTTTTTACTACAGGTGTGATCGATGGTCGTGTTGAACGTGTAAAGGATGGCAATTTCCTACCCATTGCTGGACTCAAAATTCATGTGAAGAATGAAGATGGGGGTTATGAAGTCAGCTTAAGAACATTTTCAGATGGCTCATATTATTC
>JABMPR010000174.1 GCA_013202895.1 bacterium
ATTGCTCCAACTTGTTCTGACAGGATACAAGAACTATCCCAACCCCTTCAATCCCAGCACAACGATAAAGTACGAGCTACCAGAGCACTCAGAAGTAACACTTAATATCTACGACATCACGGGACGAAACATCAAGACGTTGGTCCAGAAATCACAACCAGCAGGACACTACCAAGCTCATTGGAACGGCTTCGATAAATCGGGTAGACAAGTAGCCTCGGGGATGTACTTCGCGAGGCTTCAGGCTGGAGATAATATGCGTACAATTAAAATGGTATACTTACGATAAAGATTTACCCATCGTAGCTCAGTAGAGCGTAGATGGGTTTATCCATCGTAGACCCCGTAGGGGCGAAGATGGATGGTATATTTGCGATGAGCAAACCACCGCACCACTAGTCAGCGGCTCCGGCGGAAGTGTGTTATGTAATTGATCGATTGGACAATCCATTTCTTGCAAAAGACCTGTATATAGACCATATTAGGGTCATATATACGGAGGAGTTATGAAATTTAGCAAAGCCATAAAACCGATAAGCTATTTAAAAGCACATGCATCTGAAGTTGTGCGGGATGTTAGCAATAACCATGAAACTATGATTATCACCCTCAATGGTGAGGCAAAAGCAGTTTTACAAGATATTGAAGTTTATGAACAGAATCAGGAGAGTCTTGCTCTTCTGAAAATATTAGCTCAAAGCTCTGCAAATCTTGGAAAGAAGAAATTCAAACCAGCGAAAGAAACTTTCTCTGCAATTCGAGATAGATTGAAAGAGTAATTATCATGGTGAAAAGCTTTGAAGTTTTTGTCATTGAGGATGCGCAACGTGATTTGTTTGATATTTATTCCTACATCGCACGCCACGATTCACCTCAGAATGCTGATTATGTTTTTAACGCCATTCAAGATACTATTTTGGGTTTGAGTACTCTGCCTTCAAGGGGGCATTCGCCACCTGAATTGGAAAGAGTGGGAATATTTGAATATTTGGAGATTCATTTCAAACCGTATCGGGTGATTTATCAGATTCGTGACAATGAGATTTTTGTCCACTGTATTCTTGATGGAAGAAGATCTTTGCAAGAGCTTTTGCAGGAGCGATTGATTCGATCTTAGCCAATCTGACGAGAACATATCAAAGGTACTGTGTTAAAAACCTAGCATCTTATCCTGAATAGGCTGGATCATATTCCGTTTCATTTATTCAAAGAAAATAAATCAGAAGTAAACATTCTTATCTATCCAACTCCCGCAACACGCAAAACACGCTGCTTTACTAGCTACCGGTATGTTGTGTCTGTAAGTTAATCACTCGACAGCCCTCACTTATTCGACTAGTGTCAGGTAGTTTAAATCTTCCTTTCAACTCTTTCAAAATATCAGAAACAAATCTTGAACATTCCAAAATATACGACCATATAAAATTAATATGCATTCTATATCGATATGATTAGGATTCACCCGTTATCCACATTCCCATTGCCCCAAACATTTCACATAAACACATAATAGACAATAAGATAGAGATGTTAGCCCGGTGCTTGGCACAACCCTTGTGACAAAAGCTGACATAAAGCCTACTCGAACTATGTATTCGAAGCGAGGTGATATTAATGAGATTAGTCCTTCAATAATAGTGCACACCATTTATTGGGAATGCTATGGATAAAAAGATTGAGAACAATAAACAAAAAAAATAGACCGTTCGCCTTTGCTCCTGAGCTTACTGGAATCATCATTGAATTTATTTGATGTTAAATTTGATGATAAAACTTTGAATGGAAATTTTCATGTCTAAACGATTTGTTGGGCAGCGAATAGGAGTTTTCTTATGTGGCTAAGTTATATAAAAGTAGCCTTACGATCATTAATTAAACATCGTCTGTATGCCCTTATAAATATTGTAGGCCTGGGCATCGGTGTGACCACCTGTATCCTGATCTTGATGTTTGTCAGGTACGAACAAAGCTTTGACCGATTTCATGAAAATTCCGATAGTATTTACCGGATAAACCTGGAAGGTAAAATGGGGGATGACGAATTTAGTGGTACCTATTCTTCAGCCATTGTCGGTCCAACCTTGATCGAAGAATATCCTGAAGTAATAAATTACGTCCGAATTCGCAATGCAGGATTCCCGGTCCTGCGATTTGAAAACAAAGTATTTTCAGAAGAAAGCTGGTGGCAGGCTGATTCAAGTATTTTTGAAGTGTTTAACATCCCAATGCTTAAAGGTGATCCAAACACAGCTTTGACACAGCCATTTTCAGTTGTCATCACGGAGCGTATGGCTAAGAAGTATTTTGGAGATGTAGATCCGCTAGGCAAAGTGTTGAATTCTGACAATGAGTCGGATTTTACTGTGACGGGAGTGGTACAAGAGCTGCCTCATAACTCCCATTGGCACTTTGATTTTCTAGGATCTATGGCCACTTATGGTAGCTCTCGAGCGACGATGTGGTTGAACAATAGCTTCCAAACCTATCTGCAATTGGAGCAGAGGGCTGATCCTATTGCCTTCGAAGCAAAATTCACCGACTTGGTTCGCAAATATATTGGTCCAGAAGTACAACAATTTCTGGGTGTTTCGTATGACCAGTTTCAAGAAAGAGGCGATACCTTTGGCTACTTTCTGACACCCCTCATAGATATTCATCTCCATTCCCAGCTGGGAGGGGAGATCGAGGTTAATGGTGATGCGACCACCGTGAAGATATTTGCTTATATAGCAATATTTATTCTCCTGCTGGCTTGTATCAATTACATGAATTTATCGACAGCCAGATCAATGAGTAGGGCTCGCGAAATTGGAATCAGAAAAACTCTGGGTGGAAATCGAGGTCAGATCATTGTCCAGTTCCTCGCTGAATCGATATTCTTCACTTTCATGGCATTTGCTCTCGCCCTATTTCTCGTCCAAGCCTTACTCCCCTGGTTCTCTCAGTTAATAGATACTCCTTTGTCCTTAAAGTTGACCGGTATTCCTTTCATTTTACTGTGTG
>JABMPR010000175.1 GCA_013202895.1 bacterium
ACACCTAAGCCACTGTCCAGTTTTTGGGGTCCACCTCTGGGACTTAACCAGGTAGAAACCATCATAAAAAGATTAAGGAGAAAACCGCACTCTAGGAGAGCGGTGATTCAACTATTTGAAGCTGAAGATATTCAAGACGCTCATTTGGATATACCCTGCACTTGTTCATTACAATTCATGGTGAGAGATAGAAGATTGGATATGTTTACACATATGAGATCTAACGACGCATATCTAGGGTTGCCTCATGACATATTCGCATTCACTATGATTCAAGAAATTATAGCACGAACGCTTTCTATCGATATTGGCACCTACAAACACTTCGTAGGTAGTCTACATTTGTATGATAGAAATTTAGACCAAGCAAACGCATACCTAGATGAGGGTTGGCAATCTACAAAAAAATATTGTATGCCTAGCATGCCAGCCTGCGACCCTTCGGGATCAATAAAGTTATTGTTAGCTGCTGAGGAGGATCTTCGTTTGAATGGCAGTCTAGATCTAATGGAATTTCAGAAACTGGATCCATATTGGATGGATTTAATACATCTTTTAAGGATTTTTTCCCACAAAGCGAATGGTGACAAGGAACAAATCTACATTGTTTCTCGTGATTTGGAATGTAGAGCATATAAACAACTTCTGGATCTGTGGATATGATAGACCATATTGCAATGAGGATAAACTTTTTTCCTGGGAAAGATTATATTACCAAATGAATCAAACATTAACAACACTCATCAATCGACTTGATGGAGCAAAGGCAAAAAATACTGGTATACTATCATGGGCTAGCCCTATTCCATCCTTTGGAAACTTGGCTGAGTCCAGGGTGGCTACACTTGGTCTAAATCCTAGTAATCTTGAATATCTTGATAGAAACGGAGATGAGCTCTTTGGTGAATCCAGAAGATTTCAAACATTGAATTCTCTGGGGATTTCATCATGGGGAGAAGCTGATTCCAGACATATGCATCTAATAGAAGAATCATGTAATCACTATTTTGACAATACTCCCTACGATAGATGGTTTAAAGTTCTAGATTTCCTTCTCGGCGATTTGCACACATCTTATTACAGCGCAACATATAAAGCTTGTCATCTTGACTTAATTCCATTTGCCACTAGAAGCAAATGGACTGACCTTACAAGAAATCAACGGAATACTTTATTTGAAATTTCGGAAGGCTCCCTAGGAGACCTTTTGATTGCATCCCCAGTTCGAGTTATTATTCTTAATGGTGTTACAGTAGTAAATCAGTTTCAAGGCATGATGCAGATAGAGCTAGACACTATCGCTCAAAAGAGCTGGTCACTTCCCCGGAAAAATAGCGCCAATGTTCAAGGAGCTGCTTACTCGGGTAACTTGTCACAAATTGGAAGTATTGAGCTTGAGCAGCCGATACTGGTATTGGGCTACAACCATAATCTCCAAAGTAGTTATGGGGTTACGAAGGGAGTCCTGCAAGCCATTAGATCTTGGATAAAGGCACAGACGAAGGATTTGCTCCCTTGAGACCAGGTGATATTGAATTGGCTGAGAGGTTGACCGTGGGGCTGAGAAACTTTGAAGCAGAAAATGGGGGACTTCCTGGAATTCGTGTGGCTGGTCATCGTGAAGTATTCATTGAGCAGCTTGTTGAGAGTATCCGTAGAGTCAAATATGTTCACGCTCTTAGATTGAGAGATGTTAGCCCTTTGATATCCGATCCACATAACGAATCATTCAATCCAATCCGCGCTGCCTTGTATTTTAAACGGCAAGGCGATTGGGATGAGGCCTTTTGGATGGTTTTTCTATTCATCCACTTTGGTCAGTATAAAGGTCAGTATAATTATATTAGAGAAATTTATGGACAATTTGATGGGACTGATCGTTGGAGTTGGCTAAATGTGAGCTCAAACATGGAGGCTTTTAAACTCTGGTTACAAGAAAATGAAGAGCGGTTGATTTCTGGTGATTCACCGCGTGGATTCGGAGCTCATCGAAGGTATGAGACCCTGAGGTCTGCATCAGATAAGTGGACAGGCATAATAGTTGAGAGCTACGTCAATTGGGTAGATCCAACAAGAACTCACCTGGAATTGTTCGAGTCATTCAATATCGTTGCTGAGAATCCTGCTGAAAGTCGGTTCTACAGTGCGTATAATTCACTCAACTCAGTACTGAGATTTGGCCGTGTTGCCAAATTTGACTATCTCACAATGGTTGGTAAGCTGGGGCTTTTTGAACTAATCCCAGGTATTGCCTATCTCGCTGGGTCCACCGGACCCCTAAAGGGAGCAAAGCTATTAGTGGGTGGGAGTAGGAGATTTCGTATTCCAATAAAAACTCTTGAACAGAACCTTAAATTACTAGATGACGAGCTAAACGTAGGTAAACAAGTCCTTGAAGATGCAATTTGTAACTGGCAGAAAAACCCCGAAAATTTTATAGGATTTCGCGGATAAGAAAATTTTTAATCAAGCCATCGGTAGCGACGTTTTAAGGAGTTGAAATCCTTATAGCGAATTCGTCCAGAGTGTTGTAATTGTCCAACGACAATCCCTGGTGAAACTTTAACTCGCTGTGCAAATCGAACGATATCATATTTGTTTTTTCTCATTCTACTTAACTGATTACGATATTCTTCTGGAATTAGTACATTCTCAGCAAAAACGTTTGCCTCAGCCTCAAAGATATCCTCAATCTCATCACTGTTTCTCAAATGAATATTGCCTTGTACATGAGAAAGCAAATGCCCAATTTCGTGGAAAAAGGCAAACCAGAAATGATCATCTGATCGATACCTCATGCTCAACTGGATAATAGCTTTTTTAGTATTTAGAAATCGGGTAGCACCACTAGCATGACAGCCAGTTGGAGTAGGTGCAATGACTACAGCTACACCATTATCTGCACACAGAGATTGTAATTTAGGGATAAATGAAGATGGTTCCTTGTCGCGAGTGAGTGCTTTCATGTGTGGAAGAGCCGCAATGAGTCCATCACTATCCCATTTATCACACTTTAAGTCATTTGATAATATTTCACCCTGTCTAAGCCAAGTTACAGTCGGGGCGAATATAGAGTCATAAGTGTTCGAAGTTTTAAATGCTGCCTTGGTGAGGATAGTCGAGTACTTTTTGTCCCACTCCTCTATACTAGAAATATCGAAAAATGATAGACAGCTAGAAAACTCCTCGGATGGAAGCAGATTTTGAGGTATCCACTCCCATTTGATCATATCCCTAAGGGGTAACCTTGAGAGCCATTGTTGATCAGCCCCACTAATCCTGTATGCATTCTTCCGGAATTTATCATCTCTTGACATCCAAAATTCAACAGAGGGACCAAGAATATCTTCTAATTGGCGTGCAGTGGTCATAGTCATTGCAACGCGGCCCTCAAGAAGTGCTTGGGTACTCGAGATCGATTGTCCCAATTGAGAAGCGAAGTCATTCAAATTAACGTTTTTCTTGGACAGGATATCATTAATCGTGTCACCTGGTGCAGACGCCCAATTTGGCTGGAAACCATTATCGTTATGCATATCTACTCCCAATATTTATGACTATCACTTTATTTACAATACTCCAATTCGTGCAATCGTCTTTATCTTTGCTTCTAAGATTGCTATTGTTCCCAATATACAGATAATATCCATCACCAAGTTCATATTCTACTTGCGTGCCAAGACGATTATTTACTTCTCCTGATGATAATACCAAAATATCATTCATGTATCTTGCAGAATCGATATCTGCCAATCTATGACGTAACATGGTTGCAGCCCCATTACCATACAATTCCTCTGCCATATTCTCTTGTTCGCAAACTGATCTCAATTCCCTTGTTCTAAAAGCTAATATCAAAGGCTAATCACTAACGCATTGATGCGGAATAGTATGAAAGATCGAAAGGATTTGGACGCTTGTCATCTTGAAAATAATATATACAATCGTTGAAGAAATGCGACAAGGAATTAGATCCCATTAGCGATCATGATAAAAACGGATGCTCGTGATTTGTATGCCATAATTTAAGCAGATCAAATAGCACGGTATTATTGATGAATCATTAATCGCCAATTATAGACCGTTTAAACGCCATTTAAACCTAAGTAGTTGCACTTGGCAGATAGCTGCCGGATGGTAGATGCGTTTGGTATATAGTTACCTGTAAATCGCAACATTTTGACTCGTTCACTTAAAGTGAGAAAAACGTTCACTTAAAATGAGCGTCGATAATAAGATAGATACTAATAATCACTAACATAAAGACTCATTTGTGACTTGCCCCTGTAACTTGCTGATACTCAGTGCTCAATAAATTTACAAAAATCCAGTGTAGTCGATTTCATTCAGTTTCTGCCATTACAAACCATCACAGAAAACCCATGTAATTCAGGGTCATATTGTGATTTCTCACAAAACACCGAAAGGTATATTAAGAAGAACAACTTAATTGGTACAAGAACTCAATATTGTGTATAATTAAGCCAGTTAAGCTTTAAAATTGTGACAAATTCCAGACGTTCCTGGTTCAGGCGTTATGGTTTTCTGTCACAAAATAAGAGCTCAAGTATCACTCAAGGAACACAACTCAATTAAAAATGAAAATACACCTTATATAATGCAGAGTGTCGCCCCTCGAGATATTCATAGTAGGAAAAGATCCTTCCAGCTTGCTTTAGCAAATTTGAAGAATGATGATGTCATCAATCAAAGCAATCGGGATCTGATTCTAGATTTTATAAATGATTGCTCTCTTGGCAAGACAGTGAAAAAGAAACAAAAGAAGAGGATTGGTCCTGCTCGATGTTTGAAATATATCCAAATTCTGAAAAGGATTTCAGGATGGTTGGGTAAGCCGTTTGACAATGTTGAACAATCTGATATGGAAAAATTAATTACAAATCTAGAAAATGATATTTATCAGAAAATAAATGTATCTCAAAATAGGGTGTTCGCTGATTCTACTAAGTTGGATTATAAGAATACTCTAAGGAAATTCTATAAATGGTTGTTTGGAAACAATACTCATTACCCAGAATTGGTTGACTGGATTGATACGCGCGAAGAATACACTGAAGTTCCTGCACTGAGCAGAGATGAAGTCGAAAGACTTTTGCTTGTATGTAACGTCAGAGATAAAGCTATCATAATGACTCTCTTCGACAGTGGAGCACGGGCTGAAGAATTGCTCAATATCCGTCTGGAAGATCTAAAAAAGGAAAATGACTGCTACAAAGTAAGAATCAGAATTTCCAAAACAAAACCTCGTACGATTCATTTACCCTTATGTACTAAATACATTGATATTTGGTTGCAAGAAATCGATGATAGCGATGATCAAGAATACCTTTTTTCTATTAAATATGATGCTCTAAGGCAGATGATACATAGAGTTAGTAAGAAAGTTCTTAAAAAAAGAGTTACTCCTCATATTCTTCGGCACTCCAGTGCAACCTATTATGCGAACCACCTCAGTCATTATCAATTGTGCTACAGATATGGATGGACTATGGCAAGCAAAATGCCCAACCGCTATTTAGATCGGGAGGGTATCTTCGAGAAGGAATTACCATCGAAAATGAAAACGATTGAAAGCACGGAATTGGAAAAACATAATACTTTGCTCAACGAACAGATATTGATGCTCAGAGAATCTAATAATGAAATTTCTCAGCAACTCAATAAGGTAAAAGATGAAATTTCTCAAATCAAGGCAGGAAAAGGATTCATGAAATTATTGATGGACCTTACCCTTAAACAAAAAGAAAGCTTGAAAATTGCTGGGGATACTTCTACAACTCCCTTTGATGTTATCCTACAGAAGAGAAGTCCATACTTGAGTCCGCAGGAACAAACAAAATAGAGATTATCAATTAAGGCGTTAATAGGAGCCCATTAAGACGATTTACCTGTTCATGCAATCTGTGTGGGTATAGATGGGCATATTGCATTGTCGTATCAATATTTGAGTGACCCATTAATTCCTTCAATTCCCGTAACCCAACATCTGCTTCGATTAACAAACTTGCAAATGTATGACGAAAGGTGTGAATTGATCCTTTTATTTCTAATTTAACCAATCTTGGTTTCAGGTAATGATACAAATCATCGTCTCTAAATGGTACGGAACTACCATTCACAAATACATAATCCTTATGTAGATTTCGTTTCTTCTGCCTTTTTAAGATGTTGTAAACCTCATCTGTCATAGGCAAGCTTCTAGCACTTGATCGCGTCTTTGTTTTATAGATGACTTGTCCATCTTTGATAACCTGATGTCGGATATGAATAAGGCGATTTTCCATATCGATATACTTCCATTGAAGATGCATTAGCTCGCCTTTTCTCATTCCAGTATATAAATAGACCTTAAATATGTCTTTCATCCACTCTTTTTGAAACGAGTCAAATATTTGGGTTAATTCATCTTTTGTAAAGAAATGGGGGGCATTTGTGTGTTGTATTTTGAATTTAACATTTTGACAAGGGTTAATTTGAACAGCGTTTATTTCAATAGCATACTTGAAACAGCGTTTTATCTCGTCGAGTTCGTTAGAGAGGGTTTTATCTGCAATGCCAAGTTTTTTCCTGTAATGTATATAATCCCATAAATCTTTTACAGATACGTCAGATAATAATTGAATGTGGGATTTCTCTTTATAAGTAAAATCCACAAAATTCTGCAAGATTTCTTTATATCGTCTTAATGAAGAATTAGAAATTCCCGTTGCAGCTCTATGATCAATGTATTCTTGTATGAAATCATAGAATAGAGGATTGGTGGGTTCGAGTGGGGCAGTTCCCCTTCTTTGGAGTTGTATTATTAAATTTGCTCTAAAAAGTTCTGCTTCGTCCCCAGTCTTACCACATATTTTTCTTATTCGTTTCCTAGTTATTGGGTCTCGATAATCAATGTACCATGATTTAGAATTTGAATCTTTTCTTTTTCTGCAATAGATACGCATAATTATTCCTGAGCGTGGCACAAATATGGCACAAAATATTAAGATATCCATTTAGTGCTACGTGGAAATATAACACATACAATAACTTACGGCAAATATAAATTACAGAATGCGGAGAGGGAGGGATTCGAACCCCCGATACCCATAGGGTATGCTGCATTTCGAGTGCAGTGCATTCAACCAGACTCTGCCACCTCTCCATATATGCAATTGAATATAAAAGCCATGTGAGCTTCAACAATCCCTTAAGCCCAACGGCATGCTATTTTCCGGATCTACTCCCCCTGAAAAAACTGTCTAAAATACCCTTACACCTGGCTTCTAATATGCCCCCGATGATATCAACCTTGTGATTCAAATACTTTCCAGAACATAGTTGGATTGCTCCACCACAAGCTCCGTGATCCAAATCATCGACTCCAAATACAATCCGTGGGATCCGCGCATTAAGAATGGCACCTGCACACATGGGGCAGGGTTCCAGGGTAACATAGAGGGTTGTATCACTTAAACGCCAGTCACCAATAGAATTTGCAGCCGCTGTAATAGCTAATATCTCAGCATGAGCCGTTGGATCGTTCAAAATCTCCCTCTGATTATGACCCCGACCAATGATCTGGTTGTTTAAAACAACCACAGCACCAACTGGAATTTCTTTTGCCTTATAGGCCTTCTCCGCCTCTTTGAAAGCCTGTTCCATCCAGTATGAATGTGAATCAGTGTTTAATCGAGAAACGTCAGGCATAAATCCATTTTCCCATAATTCTTCCAGAAAATAAAAACGCGGAATTAAATCCGCGCTTTTATTTCCACAATAATAAGAATTTTTATCCTAAGATGACCTCAACCAACATCACCACATCCTGGATGTTGATATGACCATCCTCATTCAAATCTGCTGCAGCCAGTTGACAATAATCAGAACCTTCATCAGTTCCCATTATGATCGAAACCAGTTTTACCAGATCCTGAACATTGATAGAACCGAAATCGATGATATCTCCAATTGCATTATCACAATCCACAACAATGGATAAAACCGGAACACCTAAGGCATTTAAAATGTTGTTGTTCGCTGTATTTTGGACAAAAATGACCAATTTTGCGTTCTCAACCAGTATTGCGGCCGGAACTTCAAAATCTAAATCAACGAATGATGTTTCACCTGCCGTCAGCATGACTGGCGTACCACTGTGAGTCGGTATCATGTCTCGCATAACATTATGGTGGTTGGGATATCCATTACTGCCCATGTAGTAGAGCTCATTTTCAATCAGAACTACCTGAAGCGTTTTATTCCCTTCTGTGGCACCCAAAGGTGTAACTTCAACAGAGATAAATCCTTCCCTGGCACCTTCATCATAGTGTCCAGTATAGGCAATATCGACCTCTGGTTCTATAGCAGTACGAGCAAGGATAGCATTCCCCCAGTTGGGATTCGCTCCTGCAGGATTATTGATTCCATCAATTTCCCCCCAGGGTACCCAACTCACACCGTAAAAAGTTCTACGTCCATTAGCTTCGCTGGTATTATAGTTGTAGTAAGGATCAGTTCCCGGCCAACTCATATGGTAAAAAACTGATTCATAAATGTCACTGTGACTGTTCTGGAACCCGTCCAGATAGGACCCTGCTGGTCCACAGCTAGGTCAGCCGGCGTTGGTAAAGTATTCTAGCAAAACAATTCGATCCGTTCCGTACCCAAAGGCGAAAAGGATCAGCATAATAATAATTACAGCTGAGAGTTTGCGCATGTATTCCTCCTTGAAATTTGCGCCAAATATATAGTTAAGCACATTAATTGCCAAGCAAGAATAATAATGTTAGATATTAGTTTTTGGGAGGGACTGGATGAGCCTTAATTAAACCATTAGATAGTTCATGCAGATCCCAGCAGAATGAATCAGCCCTATCCTTTTTTATACTTAAATGAATGCTGACACCCCCAGCATAATCCTGATTTCTCAGTTGGGCTTCATATGTCTCTATCAACCTGTAAACCAGATTCGCATGTTCAAAATCACAGATACATTCAAGGGTAATTCGAGGTGTAAATCCCTTCTTCTTCAGGAGCAGGAGGGCTTCCTGAACAACCCCCCCATAGGCTCTTAAAAGCCCACCCTTACCAAGTTTTGTGCCGCCAAAATAACGAGTAACCACTACCAGAACATTTGTGAGATTAGCCCCGGCAAGCACCAGGTATATAGGTTTTCCGGCAGTCCCTGCAGGCTCCCCATCATCACTTATTCTCCAGATCTCGTCGTCATGCACACCTAGCCGCCAGGCAAAACAGTGATGATTCGCATTATATTCCCGTTTTTTGATAAGCTTTAGATAATTTTGAATTTCGTCTTCAGATTTCACAGGAAAGATATCAGCGATGAAACGAGATGCTTTAACCTTTGTGGAGTGTTGACAGCTCTCAGCCGGCTGAAACCACTTGGGTTCACTCATTTCAGGACTGTGAATTTTTGAGTTGCTACAGTACTGGCTGAAACTGCGCGCACAAAATATATACCTGAAGCTAATGAATTATGAATGTGCATTTCTGTCTCAATCAAACCGACCGGCAGAAATTGAGTCTCTTCATGAACCGGCTGTCCCAGGATATTATAAATAGTAAGATTAGTTACGCCTTCAAGCGTTTTTATAAAATTTAGCTTCAATTGATTTTGGCTTAGCTCAATCGGATTTGGCGAAAGCACTAGGAAATCAGTCTGTGCCAGCGTGGTGATTTGACATGAGCCCGTCATGCTTGCCGATGCATTGACAGAGATATGAATTAGATCGACACCCTCTTTTAAAAAGACTTCGTCCGTCCATACTTGGGTAGCGAGCCTGTGAATATCGTAATTCTCGGCATTTGGGAAATAAAGCTGAAAATGACCAAGATCTGCACCAGGCAGACTTTCAGTTTTTGAGACAAATGTACCAAAACGCTCATATGGGGAATAACTCGAATAGTACAGCATATATGGTTCTATTTCAACTGTCATAACATTTGGTTCATCTGTGAACAAGATATTTTCTTTTGTGTGGATTTCAGGTAACTCGGCTGCGTCAGGATAATAATGCCCCTCAACCGCTCTACTCCCGGTAAAGGCATTGTAAATTGCATATTGCTCAAAGGCTTTCTCGAAGGTGGAATTCCAGGGAGCATTTCTCAGCGTTTGATCCAGATTTTCAAGAGCCTCTGTACCGTTCAGGTTTTCCCATACAGCAACCATGATGTGGTTCCCATTGCGGATTCCATACTCGAAATCCAATATCTGTCCAAAAAGTCCATGTCCATACATATAGTTATAGCTATTCAGCGCTGGAAATTGAGCCGCCTGAAAATTGTCACCAACATATGTTTGATAGTCGTTTACCTCGGGGTAACAATATTCCTCAAACCAGACACTGGAGATCTCATACCAGAACACATTGGATCCACCTAAATAGGAGGGGTGATCATATCTTAGTTGCACCATATGAGAAAATTCATGGGCGATGGTCACTCTTAGGGCTGCCAGACCTGAGGTTGCATAATTTGTTTCGCTGAAATCGTTGTCCACTACCAGGTAAGTAGGAGACGGGGCATAAGATTCAAAGTAGGTCATTCCATAATATGACCCACCCCAATTCTTTATATATATATCCAGCTCAATGCCATCCACGCCACCATCAGAAACCGGTGTCAGAAAACCAAGTTTGTCAATTTGCAAAGTATAAGCTGAATCAGCAGCCAGGGCTGCCTCATTCACGAAATCCGGTGTACCGCTGACTTCCGCTCCAAGCACAGCATGGTATCCTGTGCGTGTGAAATGCACTCGGAATATACCACTAGGACTGATAACCGATTCCTCAAGAAAATCCAGATCGCGAGATTGGGGGGAGCTTGTTTTATTGATCAACGTGGCCTGTTCAGCAAAACCACACTTAACTGCAGGAGTATCCTGTGCCGGCAGGCTCGCAAAGGCTAACGCGATCAGTAACAAATGACGCATGCGTTACTTTTTCCTGAACGCGATTCGGATGGGAACTCCCTCAAACCCAAACATCTCTCTGAAGCGGTTCTCAATATACCGTTTATAGGATGTTTTAATCAAATCCGGGTGATTTGTAAATATGACAATCACAGGGGGTTCTACGGCGACCTGGGAGCAATAGTTCAGTTTTATTTCTTTCCCCTGTGGAGAGGGTGGCTGGAGTCTGGCAACGACATCTTCCAGGAACAAGTTAAGTTGGCGTGTCTGAATCCGCTTTGACTGCTCCTCGCGAATCTGCTTAACCAGCTCAACCAGTTTGAAGATGCGTCGTCTTTCCAGGGTTGAAATAAATTGAATTGGATAGTGTCTCAGCTCAAACATATCATCAACCAGACCCTGTTTGAAATCCCGCATGGTGTTGGTCTTTTTTGATATGAGATCCCATTTATTTACACCCACAACAAGACCCTTCCCGGCCTTGAGAACCTCCTCCATGACTCTGGCATCGTGAGAGACAAATCCCTTTTCAGCGTCGATGAGGACAATCACTACATGCGAGCTTTTTATGGCTTGCTGTGTTCGGACCGAACTATAATATTCAATGGAATCATTGACTTTTGCCTTGCGCCGCAGCCCGGCCGTATCGATCATCTCGTATGATTGATCATAATACTTAAAGCTTGTATTTATGGAATCCCTCGTGGTCCCTGGAATGTCAGTCACTATTTGTCTGTCGGTTCCCAGTAAGGCATTGGTAAGACTGGATTTACCAGAGTTGGGCATTCCCACTATGGCAAATCGGATAACATTTTCGTCCACCTTTTCCTCGATAGCAATCTCATCAAATGTAGAGACCACCTTGTCAAGCGCATCACCGATACTGCGACCATTTAGAGCACTTATGGCAAAGACATCTTTGACTCCCAGCTTGTAAAACACATTGCTCTGGTTTTCCAGCATATTATTATCAGTCTTATTTGCCAGAATGATCAATGGTTTTTTGGATCGTCGCGCCCGCTTAACGATTTCTTCATCCTCCCAGGTTATCCCCACCATAGTATCAACCATTAAAAGGATAACATCTGCTTCATCAATTGCGGTTACTGCCTGTTTGCGAACCTCCCTATCAATAAGGTCCTCGCTCTGAGGTATGTAACCTCCCGTATCAACCAGAAAGAAGGAATAGCCAGACCAATCTGTTTCAATAGCTACACGATCCCGTGTGACGCCCTCTTGTTCGTGAACAATAGAGAGCCGTTTTCCGACGATGCGGTTAAATAAAGTGGATTTTCCAACATTGGGTCGGCCAACAATTGCCACAACGGGTAATCTCATGTCCATGGACTTAATATCTCCAACATATCTTCGTGGTGGATATATACAGGTATACCCAGTTGTTTTTCAATCTCTTCACGAGTCTGATCGTCTAAGGTGACCCCGTCTTCACTAAACATGCGGTAGGAAAGATAAACTGCATCAGCTTGCTTTTGTGAACGCAGTTGTGCAATCAAATCACGTGCTGGAATAAGACCGGTGACGGTGACAGTTTCTGCACCCAGCCACTCATTGCGGATGGGAAGGATCTTATAATTCAAATTCTCCACGGCATCCAGCGTATCTACAATGGTTTCTTTGAGAAATGGATATCCAAGTGTTCCCGTGGCGAAAATAAGATGGGTGGATCGCTTTAGTTTGGGTGGCAGCAATGCTATACTGGCTTCGAAACGATTGGCAAAATCGCGACATTGCCCAACACCATTCTCTACCATGGAAAAATCACCGTAATATTCGTTTCCCGGTATAGGCAGCTCAGCCAGAATAAAAAATTCGTCGCTAAGCATAACAAAGTGCTCGAAACCCGCGACAGCAAAAAGTGTTTGTTTTGATTTGAACCACTCAATGAACTCACGAGCTGTCTCAGGTGTATAGGAAATCAGGTCAGGCTGCTCGTCACGGTATTTTGTTAAGCCCACAGGGACAATTGATATAGACAAAATCTGAGGGGCGAGGGCTATCAGATCCTGAATGGTCCTGAGTAAAATTTCGCCATCGTTCCAGCCCGTGCAGAGAACGATTTGGGTGTGCAATTTAATATTGTGCTTGGTTAAAAATCTGAGCTTGTCCATCAGATGGTCATCTTTGCCATAAAGCAGCATTTTGCGGCGCGTCTCAGGATCAGTCACATGGACACTGATGTATAAGGGGCTCAATTGTTGTTCAACAACACGTTCCAGCTGTTTTGGACCCATATTGGTCATGGTGATATAATGACCATGCAAAAAACTGAAGCGGAAATCACCATCCTTGAAGTTGAGAGCTTCCCGGACTTCAGGTGGGTTTTGATGAGCAAAGCAGAAGATACAATTGTTGGCACAGGATCGGATTTTCATTGGCTCAACAATAATTCCAAGCTCTTCATCCAGATTTTTTGATATGTGTATTTCATGGCTGATGCTGCCCCTCAAAATAATAATATCGAGATCTTTATCCGCTGCATAAAAAGCGTAATCGATCTCATCTGAAATAGACCGACCATTTATGGATACCAGATTATCGCCAACTCGAATACCCCTGGCTTCGGCTGGTGTCTTGGGAGTAATTGCTACAATATTCATGGCGCGAATATATCCTGAGCGCTACCCCGATGAAATGATTTGATAGGAGAGCTTCTTTTTGCGGTACCGAAGTATTTTTGTCTGTTTTTGAAGGCAGATTGTTCTCATGGAACCAGGAATACTTCTAATACTCTTACCTATAATAAGGTAAATGCCGGCAAGAAAATGTGCTTCCTGGCATATCGATTCACGCTAATCCTGGGATACTTGAGATAAAAAATTAGATAATGATTCAATATTACGAATGCTTTATTGTGTATCCTCAGTAACCGTCTACATTTTCCGCGATGCTATCGGCGATAATTCAAATTAGGTGATCTTATGTCCATTCTTCCGTTTTGTGGAACGATCTATAACCCTGAAAAATTCCCGAATCTTTCCGAAGTAATTTCTCCACCCTATGATGTGATCACACCTCAAGAGCGCAGGTTTTTCCTCTCCAGATCACGTTATAACTGCGCACGCCTCATATTGGGGGAAGAAAAGCAGGGGGACTACTTTGAAGATGATTTCTATGAAGGTGCACGGGATCTCATGAAAAAATGGCATGAGGATCATACACTCTTAAAACGGGAGCAACCAGGTCTGTTCTTTTTACATCAATTTTTTACAGGACCGGATGGTGAGCAGCATATCAGGAAAGGCTTTATTGCCCTGATGCCCATTGCTCCCTATGGTCCGGAAACAGTGAGAGCGCACGAACGCACTCATGAAGGTCCTGTCATGGATCGACTGCGGCTGACAGCAGCAACCAAAACTAATTTTTCCCAAATTTTCTTCACTTATCAGGATGCTGAAAATACAATCATCAAATTACTTGAGGAATCCCTGCCGAAAGCAGTGGTGAAGTTCGACGGAAAAGATGAGGCGACTGGTGTTGAAAACCACTGCTATCTCATCGAAGATGAGGATGTTATCGCTGCAGTTCAGGAAATGATGGAGGACAAGCCAGTTTTTATCGCAGATGGTCACCATCGCTATGAGACCCTCAGTCAGTATCAACAGCAACGACTTAAAGAGACTAACTTTTCAGAAATCGATGCAAATTACGTCATGGGCTATTTCGCCTGTGCCCAAGATTCTGGCCTAAAAGTCTATCCAACTCACCGGACGCTTCGAGGATTGCCAGCTTTTTCTTACCAGATATTGATGGATGAATTAAGTGAATATTTTGATATCCTGAAGATGGATGCAGAAGATATCAAATTGGGACACGATCACCGCACATTGATCATGTCAAATGAATCTGGTGAACCGGTCACCATGCACTTGAAAGAGGCTGCCTTTAATCTTCTGCGGCACCGTCTCAAGGACCCCCTTCTGGCTGAGATGGATACAGTAATACTTGAGGAAATCATATTAAAAGGCATTTTGAAACTCTCGGATGAGGATATCCAGCAGCATAGGTATATTGAATATCATCGAGAAATCGATGAGTTTTGGGCAGCCTTGAGTAGTGGGAGTCAGGTCGGTTGGATCATGAACTACCCCGACAACAATATTTTATTCGAAATCGGAGGCCGAGGCTTACGATTACCACAGAAAAGCACATATTTCTTTCCAAAATTACCCACAGGGATGGTTTTTCGAGAATTAGAGGATTGAGCATCTGATGAAACCAAAATTGTTTATTCCAGGACCTACACATGTTGATCAAGAGGTTCTAGATGCTATGGCTCAATACCCCATCGGCCACAGGACAGATGAGTACAGAGAATTGCAGCGTAAGGTTGTTGAGGGTATAAAGGAATGTCTCTATACAGAGCAGTCAGTATTGATTTCTACCAGTTCAGCAACTGGCCTGATGGAAGCCGGCGTACGCAATTTGAGTCAGCGTAAAGTGGCAAATTTTGTATGCGGTGCATTTTCGCAGAGACAGGCTGAAATTACAGGAATCTGCGGCTTGGATCAGGATATTTTCGCAGTTGATTGGGGAAAAGCTACCACTGCAGAGCAGGTTCAATCCGTGCTTTCCAGAGGTGACTATGACCTCGCAACTGTAGTTTTTAATGAGACCTCAACCGGTGTGATGAATCCTTTGGAAGAAATCGGAGAAGTCGTCAAAAACTTCCCCGATGTCCTGCTCATGGTTGATGCAGTTAGCGGAATGTTAGGTGCGCCGATTAAGGTTGACGAATGGGGCATTGATATGGCGCTTGCCAGTGTGCAGAAAGCCTGGGGTTTACCACCTGGTTTTGCAGTGATGTCATTGTCTGATCGTGCGCTGGAGCGGAGCCGTTCGATTCCGGAAGCTCAGAAGGGCTTCTATTTTGATTTTGTCCGAATGCATCGAGCGGGCAGCAAATATGAAACAACTGTTACACCGAGTATTCCACATCTTTATGCTTTGGAAGTCCAATTGGATCGCATCCGGGCTGAGGGTTTGGAAAACAGATTTTCCCGACATCGCAATATGGCTCGCTTGGTTCGGGAATGGGGGGTGAATAGATTTGGTTTGTTCGCCCAACCTGGTTTTGAATCTGATACGCTGACCTGTTTTAGTAATGCGGCTGATATAGATTTGATTTCTCTGGTTAAGAAGATGAGAGCCAGGGAATATCTAATCTCTGGGGGGTATGGAGCTCTTAAGGGACAAACATTCAGACTGGCTCATATGGGTGATCTGCAGATCGAGGATATTGAAGACGTGCTTGGTGTAATGGATAAGGTGCTTGAAGAGCTATGACAAAAAAAGTCCTGATCACCGATCAATTGGCTCCCCCAGGGAGAGTCGTTTTAGAAGATGCTGGAATTGAAGTTATTGAGATTTTGGATGGGGATATTGAAAAAATCCAGCAAGTCTTTCCCGATATAGATGGATGGATCATCCGCAGTGGAACAAACATTAAGGCCGGAGACCTTGAGTTAACAACGCATTTGAAAGCGATTGGACGAGCCGGTGTCGGTGTGGACAATATTGATATTGAATCAGCTACTGCACATGGTGTTGTAGTAATGAACACGCCAGGTGGGAATACTATTTCTGCAGCTGAACACAGCATCGCCCTTATGCTGTCTTTGGCCAGAAACATACCTGCCGGCGATAGCACAACCAAGGCTGGCTCCTGGGAACGCAAAGCATTGGTAGGAACTGAATTAAACGGGAAGACGCTAGGTGTTCTGGGGCTTGGGCGTATTGGACAGGAAGTAGCTCGCCGTGCTTTGGGGTTGCAGATGAAAATTATTGGTTATGATCCATATGTATCCCAGGACCAGCTCATTGTGAAGGACATTACAGTCCAGAGCTTTGATGAAGTAATCGAGAACGCGGATGTTCTCACGCTGCATTTACCTAGAAATAAGGATACCCTCAATCTGATCGGTTCGGTTGAATTGGGAAAAATGAAAGCTTCAGCATTGTTGATCAATTGTGCCCGGGGTGGCCTGGTTAATGAAGCAGATCTGGCAGTTGCGCTAAATGACAATATCATTTCGGGAGCAGCAATTGATGTTTACACCGAAGAGCCACCCCTAAATAATCCCTTGCTCAAAGCAAAAAATATTGTCCTGACACCCCATTTAGGGGCAAGTACTCTAGAAGCTGGCACAAATGTAGCCATACAGATAGCAACCCAGATGAAGGATTATCTCCTACATGATCATTTATCCAATACGATAAACCTGCCAATTGCAGATATGAGCATACTTAAATCAATTGGAGACTCGCTGGCGCTTGCCCGGGAGCTTGGCCGCCTGCAGCATTCGCTTCACTCAGCCGCTATAAAATCACTCAGGCTGAGTTATAATGGAGAACCAGAGCATATTCTGCCATTGCTCTACTCAGCTTTTGAAGGGATTATGCAGAATCGCTTTGATGGTGTGGTCAACCTGATAAATGCCAAATCAGTAGCACAGTCTAAAGCAATCTCGCTCAGCTCATTAAACGATCCCGACTTGAGTCATGTCCAGAACATAATCGCTGTCAGAGTTGAGTCCACCGCTGGTGCCACTTGGGAAATACTGGGTTATACAGACATTCAAGGAGGACATCGGCTAACCAGGATAAATAATTACCATGTCGATGTGTTGTTGGATGGTCCACTTATTCTAATCCTCAACACGGATGTGCCTGGTGTTGTTGGAGAAGTTGGAACGCTGTTGGGAAATTCCCGGATAAACATAGGGGAGTATTCACTCAGCCGCGGAGATGGGGACATAGCACTTTCTGTGATCAAATGTGATTCTCTACCTGATCCAGATTTGATGGAAAAATTAAAGAGTATTTCTTCCATTCGTGAATGTTATTTTCTAGGGTGAATGGAAAATGAAATTTCCATCAAAAGGGTGAAGAAACTACTTCTCCATCCGGGGACAATAAGGTAGAGGTATAGAAATGACTGACGAAGAAAAACAACCAGAACAAGAAGAACAAGAAGAAGTAAAGTCTGATCGTACATCCAAGCTGATGAATGATATGATCAAAGGCATGCGGGAATTTGGTTCTGCGGCTCTTGAAAAAGCTGAAGAATTCGGCAAGCTAGCCACAGATAAGGCAGAAGAATTGTCAAAGCTGGGAAAAATCAAACTGGATATCCACCAATTAAAGAGAAGCCGCACAAAAGATTTCGCCGAATTGGGTGAGTTGGTCTTTAATTTAGGTTTAAAAAAGAAGCTTGCTAAAATCAATGAAAATGAAGACTATAAAGCCCTGGTCAGCTCTATTAAACAACTGAATAATGATATCAAGGCCAAAGAAACTGAAGAGCTAAATATTGATGCAGAACAATCAGGCGAAAAGGTTTAGCTAACCTTTTATGAGAACAAACATAACAAAAAAAGAACCTAAGTTTTTGAATCAAAATGTCTTGTTATCAATTGTGCTTCCGAGTATACTTCGCAATCAAAGTGGATTATAACCGAAATCGAAAAGATAATCGGAAGGAAAAGTAGTCATAGTATGAGCACAGGAGATGGATTTCGCTTTTTCCTTATCAACGATAAAAAGAATCGTGTAAAAGAACTTTTCTTCGCAAAATCGCTGGTTTACGGTGTGAGCTCTAGCGCACTGGTCCTGGTTCTGGGTTTGGGAGCCTTTCTATTCTCAGGTTTCTCTGACGCGCAGTATGATCTAAAAGTCCAGAGTCTGAAGAACCAGAATAAAGAGTTGGTGCGCGTCATGGAAGATATGAAGGTTCGCCTTGATGATGCGGAGATCCAATTGACCGATTTGGTTCATCAGGACGAGGCCTTGCGGGTCTATGCAGACCTACCTTCAGTAGATGATGATGTTCGAGCCCTGGGTACTGGTGGTTCCGTCAATAATTTCGATCCGGAATACATTCAATTAATGCCAGCAACTGATCTTAATCTGAATTCACTTGAAGGTAATTTAGCGAGTCTGGGTCGTGAGATAACCTTGCAGCTTAACAGTTATGAACAGATTTACTCTAAACTTTCGCAGGATGTAAATCGGCTGAGGAAAACACCATCAATCACTCCTGTAAATAGAGGGTATTTGACCTCAAGTTTTGGAGTTCGCCCGGACCCGTTTACCCATAATCGCCGTATGCACCATGGCCAGGATTTTGGCGTACTTAGTGGTACTCCAGTTTATGCCACTGCCGATGGTGTAGTCAAGTCTAGAAATGGCAAGACCGGCTACGGCAAAACAGTGACTATCGATCATGGGTATGGGATCAAAACTGTTTTTGCTCACCTAAGTATTTATACGGTAAAACCTGGAGACCTGATTGAGCGAGGGGATTTGATTGCCTACTCTGGTAATACAGGACGCAGTACTGGACCACACCTGCATTATGAAGTCAGAGTAAATAATATTCCGGTTAACCCGAGACATTACTTTCTGACCGACAAAATCGAGTTATAATAATAAGAAGAATTTCAATATAACGTCCGGTCTTGCCGGACGTTTTTTTTATGAGTAAAAAACGCCTTCAAATATTTTTATTGATCCTGATCCTCGCTTTGGGAATCTGTAGTGGGGCTCAAAAATCGGTTCGGATTCGCGCCGTTGGAGATATCATGTTAGGGACAGCCAGCCCGCAAGGATTTTTACGTCCGCCCGAAAAAGGCAGTATTCTCAAATACATAAAACCTTTACTCATTGATGCAGATATCACCGTTGGGAATCTGGAAGGGACTCTTTGCGATAACGGGAAAACTCCAAAATGCGAACCGGATTCACTAGATTGCTACGTTTTTCGAATGCCGGAATCATATGCTGGGGATCTCAAGAATGCTGGTTTTGATTTATTGTCTTTAGCCAACAATCATGTGGGTGATTTTGGAGAAGGCTGCATTCAAAGAACTGAACATATTCTTGATTCTCTGGACATTGGATGGTCAGGCAAGCCTGGGACCACTTCGAGTCGCACAGTTAATGGAGTTCGGATTGGTTTTATTGCCTTTCATAGTGGTGGGTATTGTAACAGCTCCTTAGATACTCCAACAGCGGTTGAAATGGTAAAAAATATGAAACTGGATCATGAATTAGTGATTATTTCAGTACATGGTGGGGCAGAAGGGCTAGCTGCCATGCATCTTCCGGATAGTATGGAATATTATTTTGGAGAAGCCCGAGGAGCCATGATACAATTCTCCAGGAGTATGGTTGAAGCGGGAGCTGATCTGGTTATGGGGCATGGACCACACGTAGCACGAGCAGCAGAAGTATATAAGGGCAAGCTCATAGCCTATTCCCTGGCAAACTTTGCAACCTACGGTCGCTTTAATCTCCAGGAAGAACGTCGTTTCGGTGGGATCATGGATGTGCAGCTGAGCCCAAGTGGAGAATTGCTGGGAGCCCGGATAATATCAATTGAACAAAAGTACTGGGGTGTCCCCTTTATTGATAAGCAGAATCGCTTTACACACCTGGTTGACTCGCTCTCCAGCGCGGATCTGCCCGAGTCTGCTGCCCACTTCACCCCTGCAGGGCATTTGATCCTCGAAAACTGAGTCACATAAATCCTTTTCTTTATAGGCTTGTAGGTCGCTGGCCCCAAAAATATATTCGCCGTTGGGG
>JABMPR010000176.1 GCA_013202895.1 bacterium
CGGCATGAAATCCCCCGAGAAAAAAATAGGATGAATATCATATGCGGTATGAGAGTTTTATACACGCGATTGATTATTTTAGATTCACAAACATAGCGATTTCGCAGCGTCTCAAAATACTTGGTAAAAATTAGAAAAAGGACAATAATGATGGACTCGTGTGAATTGCTGGTATTTGTGGTTAAATCGATTGAGTCCATTAGTGAGGGTGCCAATCCAGATTCGCTCCTGACTGTCCTGATAAACCGTAACCACTCTATCATCACTTAGGCTGTAAATGTTATCCGGATCATATTTGAACGAGGTTATTGCAGCACTGGTCTTATCCATGCAAACCAGACCCTGCGAAGTTGCAATCCAAAGCACGCCATTGCTATCCAGGAACAGGCATTGAATGTCAGCGTCATCCTCGAGATAATGTTTGATTTTTCCACTATCTTTATCAAACCTGAACAGCCCTTCGCCTTCGGAACCAATCCAAAGAATGTTGTCGTTTTCTGTATCACCAATAATGCTAAAAATGGCGTCTGTATTGAGGCGATCAGAATGGGAAGCACTGGCACGGTAATGCCGATACTCCTGTTTTTCCCGATCTATCCTGTTTAAGCCCCCATAACCTCCCACCCAGAGAATCCCTTCTTTATCCTCATAAATTCCACGGATACTGGGATGGCTGAGGCTGCTCGGGTTACCTGGAATGTGACTGAAATGGAGGAAATATTCAGCATTGGGCTTCATTTTATTGATGCCACCTCCACCAGTTCCCACCCACAAAAGACCGGAATCGTCCTCATAGAGACAGGTGATATTGTTATCACTCAGACTATTGGGATCCCCAGATTCACTTTGGTACAAGACCAGGTCATTTTCTTTCTTGTCAAATCTTCTTAGGCCATGGTAAGTACCGATCCAATATCTTCCATATTTGTCCTGAATCATTGATTGTATATCAATCTCCTTAAGTTTCAGATTTGCCTCAGCATCAAAACGAATAAATGTATCTCCTGCTTGCAGTTGATTCATTCCATCCAGTGTCCCAAACAGAAGCGTTCCGTTGCCCCCTTCCAGGATAGTATAAACTTCCGAATTGCTGATTGACCGGTTGTCCCCCGGATCATGATAGTAGCTTTGCCAGCTATTGTTCTGATCATCGAACTTATTGAGCCCATTTAATGTGCCCACCCACACGTAACCCTGACTATCCATATAAATGGAGTTGACGTAGTTGTCGCTGATGGAATTTGTGTTGTTCGGGTCATGGCTGTAATGGGTGAATGTGTTGGTTGCGAAATCGAATTTGTCAACGCCAGCCCCAATAGTTCCTAGCCAGATAATTTCATTCGTTTCATCTGGATCGGCAAAGATGAACTTGACACTGTTGTGGCTCAAGCTGTTGGAGTCATCCGGATCATGGGTGTAGTGGGTAAATAATTCGGTCGCTGGATCAAATTTATTGAGACCACCACTCTCTGTTCCGATCCAGAGGAAGCCATCTTTCGTTTCTATCATGAATCTGATATAATTATCTGAGAGTGAATTCGGATTGAATGAATCATGCTTGTAGACAGTAAAATTATAGCCATCAAACCTGTTAAGGCCATCCTGAGTCCCGAACCACATGAACCCTTTCCTGTCCTGGAGTATACAGTTGATGTAACTGTTCGATAACCCGTCTTCTATCACCAGATGATTGAATTTTGCTGCAGGATACTGCGCCAACAAGCTGGTCATGCTCAGTATTAAAAAAGCAGAATATTTATTAATATTCCAATATTTCAGTCGAAATTTATTCCAATCAATCACTCGAGAATGTTCCCAAATTCGCAATTTTTTTACATTGTATAGAGAACAAGATAATCGGATAAGGATTATAATCCTAAATCATGACTTACGTCATCATTAATGGGACTTCCTGGTGAACCCATTCGTGGTGAAAGCCTGGGTGCCCATTATTGAGATAGATGATTATTTCTGATCAGGCTCACACTTGGAAATCAAAGGTCACCCCATACCCGGAGTGGCCATTTTTTGTATCTCACATCGCCGATTGAGACGGAAAAATTTCCGGTTATCTCTTAAGGTTACCTACCCAATTTCAAGTATATGAAATATATCGAGTTAGGTGTGAAATATATCCAATTCTCCAGAGCGTTTCCATACCATTACCGGTATGTTTGTCCCAATTTGGCACTAATTGGATATATTTAATTAATCAATTACTTAGCGTTGTTATTATTGTACTTACGGACACAACATACTGGTCACATACCGGTAATCCCTTAAACTGACTATTTTGCATGCTACATGAGTTGGATAGATTACTTGTGTATAAAAGCCCCTAAGTTTTGAGGTCACGGATTAGAAATCCGTTGCCTTTTGAGCTATATAACGGTTTGTAAAGGGTCGGTCACCAAAAAGTCATCGAACTGAAAAAGTTTTGAAATTTTGGCTTCAAATGTAGCTATCGTTAGGTATCGTATGTGTTTAACTCATTATGGAAATTTTAAACAGTTATCCCACCATTTTGTTAGCTCACAGTTTCCCATGATCATAGCATCAATGGTACAATACGCTTGTGCTGTTGCGATGGTTGTTTCGATATCTTTGTAGTTTATATCCATTTGCACCCACAATTTGTCTATGGGACGAGCCGCAAGATTTGCTACTGCGGCAGCGGCAGCAAATGCAAAGCCTAGATCGAACGACATGCAATGACGGCGGGCTATGATATGCAGCTTCAATGTTCTACCGGATCCATCAGAATCTATAATTTCTGACGATACAAGTGTTGGTCCTTTCCTGTTCAGTCTGAAGTATTGCTCAGTAGAGGAGGGGATTCTGAGATCGTGAATTTGTGCTATAGCGATAGAAGTAAACAACCATGAATTGATAATGATCGAAAATACCCTCATGACAAGCACCTCCCGTTCACTTCCATTATGGTCTCATTTCCAAATCGATTTGTGACTCTCAATCAGAATGGTAATACTGAATAATGTCCAAGCTTTTTTCATGATAGTCCCCTCACAAGATTCCCCCTCGTATGGTATTCGTGCTGAAAGGTAGTTGTTCCGGCTATTTTTAACAAGGGGTTAGATGGAGAACCGTTTACTCGTGGGATTCGATAATCTGCTTTGTGTCGAGTGAGTCCCCACCTGTGAGTCAGCTCTGAGCCATTGATATTTCATAAAAGGGCCTCCGTGACAGGGCTTGAATCCATCTGAGATGGAGACTTCCCACTTTATTTTAGGTTCTTTAACAAAACCAAGGAGGCCCCAATGTTTTACTCTGGCATTGA
>JABMPR010000177.1 GCA_013202895.1 bacterium
AAACTTTTTCTGAAATTCAGGGTATCAACACTGTGGAAGAATTACAAGCAGTGGAAGCGAAGATTTTAGCCTCGCAGGAGTGAGAAATGAGCACCAGAAAAATTAGACATTTAACTACCTCAATCGTCCTTTTAGCAGCCTTGCCTTTTATGTTACAGGCGCAATACAAAAACGAGGTCCCCAGTATTCCAGGTCTCAATCAATCACGCGCCAGTGGATCACCAAGTATTCTGGGAATTGATTTATCCCGAGTAGATTTTCAAAATAGCTATTCCATGAATGTAAGCTCCATGGGTGGTGATGCAGTCGCTATCGGTTTGCTGAAATCCAGCTTCAATTATGCTATTAATCCACAAGTATCTGTACGGGGTTATGTTGGACTTGCACATTCTCCCTTCTCAACGATGGGACCAACTGGAGAGCAGGCCTCTTTTATCAATGGTATAAATAAGGAAAATGTTCTGTATGGGGGTGAGATTCTCTATCGCCCAACTGAAAATATGTTCCTCTATATTGGTTTTAGTCGGGAACCGACTTCTCCTCGGAATATGTTTTTCGCTCCTCGTAGCTATAGAAATTACAGGTATTGATCGAATATGGCAAAAGTCCTGAACAGTAAATCCTCAAAGCAATCACGACGCGCAACAAAGAAAAATCGTAAAAAACGACCGGCCCAGTCAGCAGACATGCTGGTAAACTTTCTTATGCTGGCACTTTCCGTGCTAGTTCTGACCTTTATCTGGTCGTTCTGGAACAGACACACAAACAACAGAGCTGTTGCCGAAGAAATGCGCTATTATGCTGAGATTCCTGAGGAGGTCACTCCGGAGACTCTCATTGCCAAGCAAAAATACCCCAACGTGAGTGTCGAAATTCTAAACGGCTGTGGCGTGAGCGGCGTGGCCGCATCATTTAAGGATATTGTTCATGAAAAAACATTTGATGTGCTAAACACTGAAAATGCAGCCCACTTCCATTATGATAACACGATCATTATTGCGCGAACCAGTAATACAGATGCTGCCTACAAGCTGGCGGAAGAACTGGGTATCCATCGGGAACGAGTCAGCATAGAGAAGGATGCCAGCCTAGCTGTGGACATCACTATGATTATTGGTCATGATTACAAGTCCGTTCCAGCCTACAAAGAGAAAAATTCTTAAGTCCCAGACATTGCGATTATTGGTATATCTACGAATTATCCAAAAAAATGAAATGAGCTATGCCTGACAATTATTCAGACTCAAAAAAGCTCGCCTTCGAGATTGGCGAGATAGCACTTCAAAAAAAAGCAAACCGGGTTCAGATTCTAGATGTCCATAAGTTGACATCCATGACGGATTTTTTTGTGATCTGTTCCGGAAATTCAGATACTCAAGTCAAAGCCATTACCGACCATATCGTGGATGAAATAGCTGTAACTGAAAGCCCGTATAATCGCGAAGGGTATGACACTCGAGAATGGATTTTGCTGGACTACATCAATGTAGTGGTTCACATATTTCATGAGGCTAGTCGCAGTTTTTATGACTTGGCACGACTCTGGATCGATTCTGAAATCACCGAACTCTCTGACGATGAGGAAAGTCCCGACGCCAGTACTCCTATTTTTGATGATCTCTAAACTGACAAGTAAATTTCAAGCAAGTTTATAACCATAGATTGAGCTGACATGTTCGATTATATAGAGAAGCAGATTACTGCGCGGCTCAATGAGCTGGGATGGCCAATTGGCCAAATTCAACTATCTCGACCCAAAAAGATTGAGAATGGTGATTGTGCCAGTAACATCGCGATGGCACTGGCGAAGGAACTCAAACGCGCTCCTCTGGAAATTGCCCGGGAGCTCATGGATGGGATGGTTCTTGATTCAGGGGTTGTTGAAAAATATGAAATTGTCAATCCGGGATTTATTAATTTCTTCCAATCCGCTGATTATCTGACGGCCCAACTAAAAAATATTTTAAAACTCCGTGAGGATTTCGGCAAAAATGCATCTGGTGAGGGACAAACAGCTCAGGTGGAGTTCGTCAGTGCCAATCCAACAGGACCTCTGACCGTGGGGCATGGTCGGCAAACGGTCCTGGGAGACACTCTGGCAAATATTTTGACCTGGTCTGGATATGACGTAACCAGAGAATATTATTTTAACAATGCCGGTCGTCAGATGAAGCTATTGGGAGAGTCCTTAAAGGCTCGCTATCTGGAATTGAAGGGTGATACAATCTTGCTACCCGATGGTGGATACGAAGGTGAATATCTTATTGATATAGCCAGAGATCTCCAGCAGGAGCAACCGGATCTGAATAGTGAGACCGATGTTGAGCTTTTTAAAAGTTTCGCTGAGAAATCCATTTTCAGCATTATTAAGTCAAGTCTGGAACGCATCGGTGTTAAACATGATGTCTTCTACAACGAGCGCTCTTTATATGAGACAGGTAAAATCGATGAAGTTCTATCAATCCTCAGTGATAAAGGTCTGCTTTATAAAAAGGATGGTGCTACCTGGTTCAAGACCTCTGATCTTGGCACCGAACAGGACCGTGTCCTGGTCAAATCCAGTGGAGAGCCTACCTACCGATTACCTGATATTGCCTATCACCGTGAGAAGATTTTCCGCGGGTTTGATCTTGTTGTTGATGTTTTTGGTGCGGATCATATCGATGCCTATCCCGATGTTCTTTTTGCATTGAAGGTGATGGGTTTAAAACATGATCATATCAAGGTGGTGATTCATCAGTTCGTAACCTTGCTCCGATCGGGAGAAGTCGTGAAGATGTCCACACGCAAAGCCAATTTTGTGACATTGGACGAACTCATCGATGAGGTGGGTGCAGACGTAGTTCGGTATTTCTATGTCATGCGCAGTGCCTCTAGCCATCTTAATTTTGATCTTGATCTGGCAAAGCGTCAGACTGAGGAGAACCCTGTTTTTTATCTGCAATACGCACATGCCAGGATATTCAGTATTTTTCGACGTGCCAAAGAACGCGGTCTGGAAGCAGACGCTGAAAATGCAGATCTTTCACTATTGAATGAAGAATTAACGGTTGCCTTAATCAATGAAACACTGGGATTTCCCGAGGTCATCGAGCATTGCCGGAGAACACTGGAAATCCACCCTCTGCCAACCTATTTATATGGACTGGCAACAGCTTTGCACAAATTCTATTCTGAGCACAAAGTTATTGATACGGAAAATGTTGAACTTTCAAGAGCCAGACTTGCTTTATTGGAGGCCGTTCAAATAATATTGAAAAATGGTCTTAGTATACTGGGGATCAATGCACCTGAACAGATGTAGTTGTTTTAGGTAGAGCTGCTGCTTCCGGTTCTGAAGGCGGCGAGGATATTATCCAGTACCGCTTCATCCTCTGCAGTGGGTTCGCTGAAACCTTCATAACCTTTAATCATGAAATAGCCTGCTTTATCAAAAAAATATGTAAACCGAGTGCTAAAATCGATCAGATCCTGCTTATTTGACACATCATCATCACCCAATTTATCCAAAATATTAATGTAGAGGTTACGCTTGGCAAGTATGAGAGCAGTGTGGATCTCTGACAGAGCTATATTTTCCTTTTTCCGGTCAAGGCCTAACTGCCAGAAAATTTTGGCTAGCTCACTAGGTGTAATCTGCTCATCCAGCCACATTTTTAAATTCTGATAAATGAATTGTAAGCGTTCAGCCAGATTTTCTCTATTCATTTTAGAATGAATCAGGGTATTTTCATTCTCGTGAAGCAAACTTGTCCAACTTTTTGTAAGATCCTCGGATTGACTATCCAACATAAGAATTAGTTTTTCTGTAATCACCGGTTCTCCCTCACTATTAAATAAGTTTGAATATACTTTCAGGTTGGTATAAAAACGACCATCAGCGATTGATTTGTGGAAAATTAAATAATTTTTGGAAAAGTTGGATTCTGTTGCAAAGGAAGGATTTATCCCTCCGGCATAAATTCGTTTTCGTACTCTGTTTCCAGATCATGTTTATGACGTAATTCCTCATCAGCCATCATCTGGAAAAAAGTGCTGAGCTGCTTATCCATTGAGAAATGATCTGACAGATCCTGGTACATGGTGGCTGTTTTGCCTTCTCTCTTGGCTGCGAGAATGAGAATTTCCTGAGTAGTCATGGTAACTCCCAGAACTGGCTCCATCAGATAATCAGTCACTTTAAGATCAGCCGGGGGCAGCTCAATATAATTTTCGATCTCGAAATTTTGAAGCGCCACCTTATGCTTGGTCTCCATGTCGATGAGTTCCTGAAACTTCTGGCGCGAGCTCTCATTTCGTGCTTGGTCCTTGGCCAGGGTGTACAGGTCGATAGCTTGTTGTTCCTGATGAACGCACATCTGAATGATGTCATCCATATCCATTGAATTGATTTGATCTTTTAAATTCATGCTGAACTCCCGACCTTGGATTTAAGATATTCATTGATGGCAGCAGCTGATTTTCTCCCGGCGCCCATTGCCAGAATTACTGTGGCTCCCCCGCTGACGATATCACCACCTGCAAATACAGCGTCCATAGACGTGCGACCATCAGCATCGGCCACAATATTGCCCCATTTATTGGTCTCAATTTCCGGGTTTGTCTGGGAAATAAGTGGATTAGATCCATTCCCTACAGCAATGACTACCATATCAACAACCATGATAAACTCTGAACCTTCCATGGGTATGGGACGTCTCCTACCTGAGTCATCAGGTTCTCCTAGTTCCATCCTCAGGCATTTGGCTGCTACAACATTCCCCTGGTCATCACCAATGAATTCGATGGGGTTTACCAGGTTCAGAAATTCCACACCCTCCTCTTTGGCATGGTGGATTTCTTCATTTCGGGCTGGCATTTCTTCTTCGGAGCGGCGATAAACGATGGAAGCTTTTTCGGCACCAAGGCGTTTGGCCGTTCTCACTGCATCCATTGCTGTGTTTCCACCGCCAACAATGATGGCATGTTTTGCCCGGTACAGGGGTGTATCCCATTCAGGGAATTCATATCCGCGCATGAGATTAGATCGTGTTAAGAATTCGTTGGCTGAATAGACACCATTAAGATTTTCTCCTGGGATGTTCATAAAACGTGGTAAACCGGCACCCAGACCAAGAAAAACGGAATCATAACCTTCCTCCTCCATCAACTCTTGAATGGTCATGGTGCGGCCGACGATAAAATTTTTAATAAATTTGACCCCTTTGGCCTCCAGGTTTGCGACTTCCTGGCGTAGGATGGTCTTGGGGAGACGAAATTCAGGAATACCATAAACCAGCACACCCCCGAATTCATGCAATGCCTCAAACACCGTAACTTCATGACCCTCTTTGATCAGATCACTGGCGACTGCCAATCCAGCAGGTCCAGACCCTACAATGGCTACTTTCTGACCCGATGGTTGGGGAATTTGTGTTTCCTTTACTGAACCATTCCCATTTTCCATGGCATAATCGGCAACAAAGCGTTCCAATCGCCCAATGGCGACAGGCTCAAAGCGCTTACCTACAAGACAGACTTCCTCACATTGAGTTTCCTGAGGACAAACCCGGCCACAGACAGCAGGTAGTGAATTGTCCTCCATGATTTTCTCGGCGGCTCCTAGAAAATCCTTTTTGCAGATCAATTGAATAAAATCAGGAATTTTGATGTTTACGGGACAACCATCCATACAGGTTGGTTTTTTGCATTCGATACAGCGTTGTGCTTCGATGACTGCTTGTTCGGGTGTAAGACCGAGATTAACTTCAAAAAAATTTGTGCTGCGTATGAAGGGATCCTGCTCGGGCATGCTTTGACGTGGGATGGTTAAGCGCTCTTTTAGAGCTACAGTGTTGAAAGATTGTGGTTTTTCTCGAATCATTGATCAGACCTCTTCAAGCATAGCTTCGGCTTTTATTTTTTTCATCTGTTTTTCTAGAAAGCATTTATGAGACTCTTCTTCCTGTTTTTTGTACATTTTCTGACGCATGCCTAATTCTTTAAAATCGACGAGGTGTCCGTCAAATTCAGGCCCTTCAACACACACAAATACTGTTTTTCCACCGACGGTAGCGCGGCAGGCACCGCACATCCCAGTGCCGTCCACCATTATAGCGTTCAAACTCACCATGGTTGGAATTTCCATATCTCTGGTTTGATTTGAAACGGCAGCCATCATAGGTAGGGGTCCGATAGCAACAATCATATCAGGTTTTAAGCCTTCATTAATAAGATCCTGGAGGACATCAGTAACCAGTCCTTTACGACCGGCAGATCCATCATCTGTAGAAATTCTGACTTCGTCAACCACCTCTGCCATCTGGCTTTCAGCAATGATCAGGTCCTGATTGCGGGCTCCAATTATGGATATCACTCGATTGCCGGCAGCCTTTCCAGCCGCTGCGATTGGGAGGGCTTCTGCAGTTCCAACACCACCACTGATACAAACCAGGGTACCCCAGTTCTCGATGTGGGTCGGTAGCCCGAGAGGTCCAACTAAATCCTGCAAATGTTCTCCGGCTTCCAATGTATTAAGGTGAGCACTTGTTTTGCCCAGGCCCTGGACTATGATATTTATCCAGCCTTCTTCAGCACTGGAGTCAGCTATGGTAATAGGAATCCGTTCACCCTTATCGTGGACGCGCAAAATAATGAATTGGCCTGCTTTGCGCTTTTTCGCAATAAGCGGGGCCTCAATAATGAAGCTTTTCACATTTGGGGCTATGAAATCCGCTGATATAATTTTGTACATGACATTCTCCTGTTTTCAGGTAATTGCTAAAGGCAATCTTTATGCCACAAACCCTTAATAAAGCAGGGGTTTTGAAATGTCAGAGATTGTCACTAGCGCATGCAAATTGAATATGTTGATCACAATCAATAGCCACAGTACTTATAATCAGATTCGGCATAATGAGAGGGCTTAAATAACAAAATATGTTGAGCCATTTATTTGTGGGAAATAGTAATCTGGATTGGAGCTCGGGCATGTTGTTAATCCATTTCTTCAAAGATCATCGCTTAAACAGTTAGAAAATTCTCGAATCTGGAAATACCTGTCAGTTGGTAAGGATTATCAGCGGTGCTTCAAATCCCAGTAATCTATATAATAGAGTAGTTTGATGGATATACTGTTGCTCTGATCTAAGCCTGGAAGATCTCTCAAATCATCCATATATGGAATATCCGGGTTATCACCATCGGCCGAGATGGTATTCTTCCAGGTGATATTCAATTCACTACCTGGTGTGAATCTCCAGGTCGCCCCTGCATCAATGGTAAATACACCAAATACTGTATTCTGATCAACATCAAAAGATCTACTGGACAGATTACCATCTTCCAGAAGATCAAAAAATTCTTTGTACTCAACAGTAGAACGGTAATAGCGCACGCTGATATCAGATTCGAGATGGTGGCTGAAAATATAGCTTGAATAAAAGGAATTGGTTATGGTGATGTGATCTCGTTTCCCAAAGACAGGATTATCAAGGCTGTCAAAGTCGGCAAATCCATGATTATTCAGTCTGGAATGCATTTCAAAATCATAGCGCATGAACCAACGATTGTTTACTCGCCAGCGGGGAGAAACTCCACCGCCATGCCAGGAGGAACCCCGGTCATCCTTAGCTGAAGTACCAAACCAGGCGTTGGCTGAAAAAGCTTTGTTATAGTTTGAAGAGATCCAGTTGTGAAATTCAAACCATTTGGGACTGACGAAATACCCACCATCCACACGCGGCTCATAATAATCATGTGATTCTTTTGGACGCCAGTATAATCCACCACCGATTGAAAGATAGTTTTTGAAAGTCACATCGTAATTTCCATTAATACCCACATGCGAATAGACTCGTGGATTGAAAAGACTGGAATAGGATATATTGAATTTCACTTCAGCTTCATTTACTTTCCAAACAGGATTAAGAGTCTGCAGCTCTATCCATCCGTACTGTGAAAATTCATTTGCCTGGCTAAGGAATCCCATATCGTTAGGATTAAAGAACTCACTTTTGATATCGTGCTCCACCCCATATTTTAGCATCCCCTGGTCTTCGTGGAAACCAACATTGAATCGATATCCAGTAGAAGCACTATCCTGATATATCAATCTATCATATGCACCGCTGGAGCGAAGAATCCATTTTGAATCCTGAGTCGATAAGCGAGTTTCAAATCCAATCACATTGGCATCCCTGAAATCATTTGTGGTGTCCGAATCTGAGAACCTTTGCACATTGGTATTAATTATGCTGAAATTAGATCCATTTTTCAAATTTTTGCCTACAACCACCAAATTATAATTGCTTAAGGGATTGGTGAGAAAATCACGCTCGTGACCTAGAGAATCTCTAATGCTTGCATGCACGGGTGCCGTAAGTGCATTAAAAAAGCCAACTTCAAAGCCATTTACGGTTTGACCCGTCACTTTAGTAGCGTTTATTAGCTGGGTTTCATCGGGATTTGAAATGACCACCTCACCGTCTTTTAACACTTCCTCGTCGGCGACCTGCCAGAAACGACCTGGAGTCGACCCCACTCGGCGGGAGTAAAAAATGCCAGCTTTTTGTAGCAGTTGCGTTCCCTCCGTAAAAAAAGGGCGATGTTCACTGTAGTGGATTTCAAAGGGTGAAAGATTCAATACTTCGTTATCAGACTGAACCTGTCCGAAATCGGGAATCAGGGTCATATCCAGAGTAAAACTTTCATTGATCCCGTATTTAAGATCCATTCCACCCCGATAGATGCTTGAGAAATTGCTCTTACCCTGTTCATCAAAGGGGAAGTGTTCTACTGAAACCGCTGCATAGGGTGTAAAGGACAATCGTAGAGGCGTTTCTATATTTTCTATCCCGTCCAATCTTCCGGTTTGTTGGGCATAATTTTCATTTGCCTTATCCAGCTCCGCCCAGGTATAGATTTCTCGCACCAGAGCCCTGTTACGCGCCACATTGAAGCCCCAGGTCTGGATTTCTTTCGCAGGAAATCGGATTTGACTAAAGGGAATAGCCATTTCCAATGACCAACCCTCTTCGTGAAATGAAACATCACCTGTCCATACTGGATCCCAGCTTTCGTCACTTCCGTTGGGACTGTATTTAGCATCAACCTGGACACCTGCAGCTGTAAGCATAAAGCCGACTTCGTTGGCTCCATCGTTAAAAGGATTGATCCATAATCCCAGCCAATCGGCCTTTACATCATCATCATCTCGCTTTCCCAGCTGGCGAGGGATACTGGCAGGATCAGGATCATACATGGTTGCTGCCACATATAGGGCGACATTATCATAAAGGATTCTAACCTCTGTTTTAACCGGTGCATGGCCGCCACTTTCCGGTTCGAAACGATAGAAATCGGTGGCTGGTTGCACAGAGTTCCAAATGGCTTCATCAACTATCCCATCGATGACAGGTGGTATTTCTGTTCTGCTTGTGCTCATACTTTTGGGGCCAGTCTTGGAGTGAGCTGCAGGTATAATTAATAGGCTTGCTACGATGAGGTGACTTAATTTCATTTAGACTTTTCTTTATTTAAATCGATTGATTGCTCAGGGTTTACCCAGACCGAGTTCTTTCAATTTACGTGACAAATTGGACTGCTGCATCCCAAGATTTTTTGCTGTTCGACTAATATTTCCGGCATGTTGTCTTAATTGTGATTCCAGAAAGCGCTCTTCAAACATGCGTTTAGCATCAGCGAAAGGGCGGGTTTCAGTAAATATGGAGGCGTCACCATCGGCTGAAATAACCTGATTAAGATGGGGTTTTACTTCATGAATGTCTACTTCTGTACTAGGGCTAAGGATGTAGAGGCGTTCAACCAGATTCCTCAATTCACGGATATTGCCAGGAAAGGGATAATCTACCAACATATTCATGGCATCTCTGGAAAAGTGTTTGGGCATGAGGCTTAATTCTGCTGCGTAATGACCGAGGAAATGATTTAGCAGGATTTTTATGTCTCCTTCTCTTTCCCTTAAGGGTGGTAAATTAATAGGCACGACATTTAATCGGTAAAACAGGTCCTCACGAAATGAACCTGTGGATACCATTTCTTCCAGGGGTTTATTGGTGGCAGCAAGTAAGCGTATATCCACGGATTGAGTTTGTGTCCCTCCAACGCGTTCAAACTTTCCATCTTCCAGGACTCGGAGAATTTTTGCCTGGGCCGAAAGGCTCATGTCCCCAATCTCATCCAGGAAAAGGGTACCGCCGTTTGCCATCTCGATCTTACCCTTCTTTTGCCCAACTGCACCGGTAAAGGCGCCTTTTTCATGGCCAAATAATTCACTCTCCACCAGTTCAGTCGGAATAGCAGCGGCATTGAAT
>JABMPR010000015.1 GCA_013202895.1 bacterium
ACTTTGGGAAATGATCATGTCCTTTTCAGGATATTCCTTCTGCAAACCCCATTCAGCTTCCTATGCCTTAGTCTCTTTCAAATCGGCCTATCTAAAGGCGCATTACCCCGCAGAGTTCATGGCGTCGGTGATGACTAATCTTGGCGGCTACTATTCAACATTTGGCTATTATTCTGAAGCACGTCGCCTGGGTTTGAAAGTGTTGTTACCCAATATCAATGCTTCCGAGATTCGACATACTGGAATGAATGACTGGGTGCAAATCGGATTTATGCAGCTCAAGGAAATAAAACAGACCGCCTTGGGACATATTATTGCCGAGCGCTCGTCAAAGGGACGCTTTAGCTCTTTCGAGTCCTTTTTGAGGAGGATGCCTGAGCTGGATCAGTCAGATGTACGCATCCTGATAAAAGCCGGGTGCTTTGATGGGATAGAGGGGCTGGAAGCACGGCCTCGACTCATGTGGCAATTGTATCAGGCACGTGCCCGACAGCAACGCAGAGACAAACCAGCATCACTGCTGGAGCTGAACGAGCGCGACAGCTACTATATTCCTGATACTGGTGCCTATACCCAAAAAACCATGCTCATTCATGAGTCTGATGTTCTTGGCTTTATCATTTCTCAACATCCTTTGAGTTTATATGAAGGTTTATTACGACAGTTATCCTATGTGCGAGCATGCGATCTGAAAAAGTATGTCGGGCGTGAAGTACCCGTCATAGGTTGGCTCATTACCGGTAAGGTCGTTCATACAAAAGATGATGAGCCCATGGAATTTATCAGTTTCGAAGATACAACCGCCATCTATGAAACCGTATTATTCCCCGAGGTTTATCGCAAGTTCTGCCGCATGCTCAGTACTGCACGACCATATCTTTTGCGAGGGCTTGTTGAGGAAGATTATGGTGCTATATCGTTGACAGTCAAGCAGATAGAATTTCTGGATAAAGTTAAAATACCGCGTCAGATCGGGCATTCACCAGCCCGCATGCTGCCGGGCAGCGATGAAGTCGCAAAGAAAAGTCTCTCAACTGGATCCCTGTAACCAGATAGAGAGAAGTAGTTTTCTTTTTGTGGCCATGTCCATTAAACCTCCGGCTGAAAACCTTCACTGGCTGTCACTTACAGGGTAACACAAAGACTTAGACCATCCACAATTGCCGATCCAGGCTTCTATATTGGATAGCCTCTGATAAATGCTCAGCTTTGATTTGTTCTGATCCACCCAGATCAGCTATGGTACGCGAAACCTTTAGGATACGATCATAGGCTCTGGCACTCAAACCGAGAGAGGTAATAGCAATCTTCAGCAATTCAGCTGAGGACTCATCTATCTGGCAGATTGTACGAATCATTTTTGGCGGCATATCCGCATTTGAATGAATATTTGCCTCTGCGTCAAAGCGTTTGATTTGAAGGTTTCGCGCTGATTGCACGCGTTCCCGAACCAGGCTGGATGATTCACCGTCCTGTTTGGCTGATAATTCTTCAAAAGGAATTGCCGGCACATCAATATGCAGATCGATACGGTCAAGCAGGGGACCCGAAATCTTTGCCATATAGTTTTGGATACCCATGCTACTGCAGCTACACTCATGTCGTGGGTCACTGCTATAGCCGCAGGGACACGGATTCATTGCACTTAACAATATGAAATTGGCAGGGTAAGTGAGACTCATACTAGCCCGGCTTATGGTTACTTCGGTATTTTCCAGGGGCTGCCTCAGGACCTCCAGTACGTTTTTTTGGAATTCAGGTAGTTCATCAAGAAACAGTACACCATGATGTGCCAGACTAACCTCCCCAGGCCGAGGAATTCGACCTCCACCTACCAGTGCCGCATCAGATATGGTATGATGCGGTGAACGAAATGGCCTGGTTGCCACCAATCCCTCAGTTCTGACCATCCCTGCAATGGAGTGGATTTTGGTTGTTTCGAGAGCTTCTTCCAGTGTCATTTGAGGTAGAATTGTAGGGAAACGTTTAGCCAACATGGTCTTACCTGATCCAGGTGGACCTATCATTAACACATTATGTCCGCCAGCTGCTGCTACTTCCAATGCCCTTTTTACATGGGCTTGCCCTCGCACATCTGCCAGATCCACAGCATAGTTTTGCGATTCTGAAAATAAAAGGTTCGCATCAACTTTTTCGGGTTCAATGAATTTCTCTCCATTCAGGAATAGTATCGCATCGAGCAGTGTATCCACAGGTATTACATCGATATCTCCAGTAACAGCCGCCTCTCGTGCATTTAGAGTTGGGAGGATTAATCCTTTCATTTTACTCTCGTGAACCCCAACAGCAGATGGAAGGGCTCCCTTTACAGGTCTAAGCGTTCCATCAAGGGATAATTCACCCAATAATACGTAATCGTCAAGATCCTCGTGAATAACAAATCCAAGGGCTGCAAGAATACCTATGGCTATAGGCAAATCAAAAGCCGACCCTTCTTTCTTGATATCAGCTGGTGCCAGATTAATGGTGTAGGCTTTTGGAGGAAATTTGTAACCACTGTTCTTGATTGCAGAGATAACCCTGTCCTTGCTTTCACGTACCGCCAACTCCGGCAATCCCACAGTAGAATATCTAAAAGCATGACCCTCAACATTGACTTCAACTTCTACCAAATATGGATCTATCCCAATCAATGAACTACTAAAAACACGTGCCAGCATAGTAAAGCTCCCTATTTTTTTGAATAAGATTAAGGCTCCGGATTGTTATCCAGGTCTTATATTTTATTTAAGTGGTGTGGGTAAGGGCTAAAACCGTATGGGGTTTGCTAGCGGAATCCCTTAAATGATGGTCATTTTATTAAACGCTACATGCAATCCTGATCAAATGCTTGCTCAATAATGAGTTTATTCATGTATTTCCAGCGTTCAGTATTTGATTGGGCATAAGAAAATTTAAGATTAAAGGCAGCCATACTATCAAATCCATGCTTATTGGCAAGTCCTTCAAGAAAAACAGGATCATGGAGTAGATCTGCCTGGTTTTTATTTAGACATTCTGTCTCAACAGCAAGATTAATAATATTCTGTTCTTCCTGTGTTAGAATATACGCAGTCTGAGTTGGCGCTCCCAGTGGTCGATAAGCCAAGGGCGAGTCAAGTGCTGCCGCAGAATCCAAACTCTTTCTGGCTTCTGCTGTGGCAATTTTTCTCTCGATTGATTTTTGCTCAAGATCCTCATCTTTTGGAAGCCGTGACTCTGGCGCCGTTGAACGTCCCCAGAACAATTCCAAAACAGATTTGTCTTCGGAACGTATTTTCTGATGCGCATAATTTAGAGCATCCATAAATGGACGGGCTTTGTTCACTTCAATTTCATAATAGAGATCAATCCAACCCATAAACTCAGTCATTGCAGCATCACCGCTATCTTCCATTTCCAAAAGAAATTGCCAGATTAGGAAGAGATTATCGATTTTTTCATTGAAGTGGTGCATGTTTCGAGGCGAAGTAGAAATGGTCTCGTTGGCAAACTTACGGGTCTCATATGCGCTGGATATATATGCAAATAAGAAGGTTTGCTTCTCCGAGGAGGTTAAAGCTGACCAATATATACTCTGGGCGAACGCAACATGTTGTTCCGCTGTGCTAAGCGTATTTGCCTCCTGGGCAAAACTCCGAGGGAGCAATGCTAACACGATAACAGCGATGCTGAATAGAGGAATCCTCATAAATAATCCTACCCGTTTAATCATTGTGCCCCAAATCTAAGCTCAGATTCAATTTCAGGTACAAAAAAATAATCTATCATCACATTTATCCCATCGAATATATTAATTAACCATCCGCAACAAAATGAGTTGAAATCAGCTTTATGGATCGACCCAGAAGCCTTCACTTTTTATCAATTCAATGAGCTCCACTACGGCACCCTCCTGGGGAATATGAGGCCGGACAATGTTTTGACCTCTATACAGCGAAATTTTACCAGGTCCCGTCCCCACAAAGCCAAAATCGGCGTCTGCCATTTCTCCTGGTCCATTTACCACACATCCCATAATTCCAATCTTCACTCCCTTAAGATGACTGGTAAGTGACCTGATTTCGGCGGTGACCATTTCCAAATCAAACAGAGTCCTCCCGCAGGAGGGACAGGCAATATATTCAGTTCTGGTCATCCTGGTGCGACTGGCTTGTAATATCCCAAATGATATATCATTCAATTCAGATAGGGCAACAGTCTTCGATTCAAGCCAAAGTCCGTCAGCCAAACCGTCATTCAGGATGCCTCCAGCTTGTGATGCTGCTAACAACAACAACTTTTCTCCTGGTAGGTCGCTGTAACTATTCTGTAGAATAACAGGCTGTCCGGAGCCCTGGTTCATGAGTTCGAAAATAAATCTGCGTTGGTCTGCCATTCTGTGGAGGTTCTCAGAGAAAAGCACCCAAACGATACTTGGGTCATCAGGTAATTGGCTTATATCTTTATTTAAACTTATGCTCACAAAATTGAGTAGGGGATGACGCTGTTCCGCTTTTATAAATGAGTTCAGATCAAAAAGTGGAAAACTTTGTTGATCTCCCTTCAATTCACTCCAAATACCAGAATCATAGAGAGAGAGTGTTGTATCTGAAAATTTGAAATCATGAACGATATCAGCGTTTTCATATTCGCTGGAATCTAAAGAAAGTAACTCTTTGATACCAAGCAAATTAAAGAAGACCTTATCGGTGATGTAATTGGCCCCCGTCCTTTTGCTTAAACTTTGGGCACCAGCTGTTTC
>JABMPR010000178.1 GCA_013202895.1 bacterium
ACTATCGGTCACTCGATTCTACCTCATCAGAGGCAAGTACAATTCGAATGTGGTTGTCGAACATGGAATCATTTCATTTTTCGAGATCTGGTGTTCGTGAACTGGAGATCATACCAAGGATATTCTTGTCGAATCAATACCAGTTCCAGGAATTTGACAAGCTATTTAAACTCTATATTGAGAATGAAACTAACAATACCCCAAGTGTTATAGACAGTATGCTCCACTACTATCAAGGTGATCAATTTAGAGCTGCGTATGATGAATTTGTCTCACTAAGATTAATACCTCAAAACCAATACGTCACTCTTAAAGCACTTCTGAAAAAACTCTCTCCCTATGTTCTGACTCGTGCTGAATCAGATGGTATGAGCTGGTGTGATTCAATCTTGGGTTCTCTTAATAAAGAGATTGAAAGGGCAACAAAAATTGATGAGGAAAATACTCGAAAGGCAATAATTCTGGGTGATAAACTTCAAAAAGTGGAAAATAATCTTGAAGCTTTGCGAGACGAATTTGACCGGATAAACAACTTTGATGAAGAAACAAACTCTCTTAAGAATAGAGTAGAATCCCTTAAACATAAGAAAAACAAAGCATACGGCGAAGATCGAATGACAATTGTAAGTGGTTATATTGTCAAACTATATTCGCAAACGGGCTATAGTAATATTTATGAGTGTTCTGATAATCAGGGATATCATTTTTTACTTGAAACCTTTAACACAAGCTTCAACTCTCAGGGGTCATTTTCTCTTTATGCTGAAAAAGAGCCAGATGTACCAATAACAACTGTGAATGGATTTCAACAGGATTGGGCAAAATGGGCTGAGGTAAGCAACGAAAGCTATTATGAATACATCGAGGATCGAGTTGCTATCAAGGAAGAACTTGCTGAGTCCAAGCAACTTCTTGACAAGCGGATCAGGAAAGCGCCCGTTAACATTGATGAAAAGCTAAAAACCCTCAAACAAAAGATTACTGAAAAAAGCCTTGCCCTTGAAAGGGATAAATCTCTTCTTGCTGCACTCAAAATCTCCACCGATCCTATCCTTTATGATTATGTAAGCAGAATCCCAGGTGGCTCTTTTATCATGGGCAATAGTTCAGTGAACGGGGAAGTAAGAGATTCACCCGCCCATAAGGTCTACATAGATGGCTTTTATATGGGACGCATTGAAACGACTATCAATCAATACCTCAATTTTCTAAATGATCGTGGTGTTTCGCCAAGTGGCACCTACAATAATCGTAAATTGATTAATCTGAACTCTCAAAACTGTCCAATTATTTATGATGAAAGGTTCTATTTCAGTAGCAATAAAATGTCAAAGGCGATGGATCATCCGGTTACCAATGTGACTTGGTATGGTGCTGTTGAATACTGTAACTGGCTATCAGAGAAGGTTGGCAAAGAGCCTGCGTATACAATATCAGATGATGATGTTATCTGTGACTGGACTGCTAATGGTTACCGATTACCAACAGAGGCAGAATGGGAATACGCTGCCAAGGGTGATAGAGTTCAGACGATACTGTCGGGGACAAATGCTGATGGTAAGATTGTTGAAAATTCTTCGTCATCATCAAACAATTCTTTAGAAACACATTCAGTCGGTACAAAGCAACCCAATACTCTTGGACTTTATGATATGCGAGGCAATGTTATGGAGTGGTGTTGGGATTGGTATGATAGATATAGTGCAAAAATGGAAACTAATCCTCGTGGGGCTCTATCAGGCTTAAATCGAATTACTCGAGGGGGTAGTTTTAAGGATACCGTTAAGCACTTGGATTTCACCCATAGGAAATTCTTGAAACCACAACTTAGTAATAAGAGACTCGGTTTTCGTATTGCCCGAGCTAATTAATAATCCACAACCTAATTTTCAGATTTAATAAGGAGATAGAATATGCTTAAAATGCATCCAAAAGTAGTTGATATTACACATCCAATGAACACCATGCAACGGGTGCTCCTTTTAATCCCAGCAGCAGGGCTCTCGTATTTTATTGCCGCTGTGATTGGTCCTGCAATCTTTGAAGCTATGTATGGTAGTGGAATGGTAGTCGGGCAACATTTTATTCTGACTATAATTTTATTTGCATCATCGGCCATTCTTGTGTTTCAGATAAACAAGGATCGTACTCTTATTGTAGCTCAAAAGATTCTTCTACTATTCCCAACATACGCTGTTCTGTATATCCCCAGCATGTTTCTAGCCAAGCTGATGAGGGATATGGGAATGTTTAGTTGGCGTAAAATGGATAGTTGGGGAATTGGAATTACTATTGTCGCCACAGCTTTAATTGCTGTAGTGCTGTTTAAGCAAGAAAATATCCAGGTTGAATCAATCGAAAAAAATTCAAACTTAGAAGAAGATTGATAGCGAGAAGATCCCGAGTCTAGTCTTTTAGAAAGTATTTTAATACTTGCCTCTGGTTCAAGTTTCGTTCGTGATTAATGCTTCTTCCTAAAAGGCTCATAGAGCTTCACCGAATTAAGAATAATAAAAAGGGGGGGCCATAAATATGATGAGGAAACAAGCTGTTACTACCTCCAATAAATATCAACTCTTCACGTTCGCAGGATTATTTTTTGTAAGTACTGGCCTTTTCTTTGCCTCCTCAACCCAAACCAAAAAATATGAAACCGCTTCCAGCTATTGCCACCGTAAACGTCGAAGGGATGCAATATTTACTACTCGTACGGGTCGGCAGCTGATACGTGAAGTTTTTCCCGACTCCCATAGAAGAAATAT
>JABMPR010000179.1 GCA_013202895.1 bacterium
ACCTCACCCTCTCCAATTGCTTCCTTGAGTTTGAGTGCTTGTTCGACTGCATACTCATCATATGGATTCATGACATATTTAACATCAGTAGGGTCGATTGACAGACCATCACCCCTGATGAGCACTTTTGTTTCAGTATCAGGTACCTGCTTGATACATACAACAATTTTCATTCTGGACTCCTTCTAAATTGATCGTATTTCATACGAGTATCACTCTAGCTGCTTAAATCACAAGCTGAAAAAGATAGATTTTAAGCCTCAATAAGCATAATAATACAACATACCGACTGGTCGGTATGTAATATATAGTATTGGAATCAATTTCCAATAAGTGCTTTCTGCTTTGTCCTTACTATTTTAGTATTCCGAATCTCCAACAAAGCAAATAGACATCCCTGACGGAATTATTAGCTTAAGGGAATGAAAAGGACAATGGAAATGAATCACCTAAAAATTCCCATACTGATTTCGGTTCTCAGTTTGATCATTGCTTGTGGACAGACAGCAGATGACATCAAAATTAAATCAAATGGCGTTCAAGAAGGCGCATACCACTCAAAAGCCTTGAGCGCCACTCATTTGACATCCAATTATCCCATGATTACCAACCATAGTTTACAACAACCCATCAGCTTCAAACTTAGCCTGAACGGCCAGGATAATGAAGCTGTGTTTGGTGTGGATCATGAGCTTGTAATACCTGAAGGTATTTCAGAATATTATGCTCCAAATTTACAATTTGGTGTACCATTTCCAGCACCCCGGGGCGTAATACCAGCATTGAAGCATGCCGCGAATGTTTATTTTCGAGTCGATCTACGGCCTGTCTTGAATGCATTTCAGGAACAGGGATATTTTACGACTCCCACAAATGACACGATCTATTCGGGGAATTTCCAGGGACTTTACATTGCCGGAAGTACTGAGCCCCTTGAATGGATTTGGGAAAGCCCAAATCCACCAGAAAATCTGCGGTTTCAGGATCTGGACCAGGATTCTATTTACGAACTTCGCGTTCATTTTCAACCACCCGACCAGGAGCAAAGTGAGAGATCCTGGGAACTGAGTGCTGACATTTCCGCATTCCCCCAATTCAGCAGTCCACAAGCCCCCCTTATGGAAGCACTGACCAATATGGCCATGGAGGAAGCTCTTTTAAACATCCGTGATGATGAGGCTTTCTCAGCCGGAAAAGAATGGCAGGGGGTCTGGACCCGTGACATCTCCTACGCTACACAGCTTTCGCTGGCGTATCTTTTCCCGGAGAATGCCAAAACAAGCCTCCGGGCAAAATTGACGGCGGCGGGACGTATCATTCAAGATACGGGCACCGGTGGATCATGGCCCATATCAAGCGATCGTCATATCTGGACCCTGGCCGCCTGGGAGATTTTCCTGGCAACCGGTGATAGAGATTGGTTGGATGAAATCAGGGGACCCGTATTTCAGGCATTGAAGGAAGACCTGGTCTGGAATCGTGATCCAATTTCAGGAATGTTACTGGGTGAAACCAGTTTTGAAGATTGGCGCGAGCAGACCTACCCACCGTGGATGTCACCTGCTGATATTCATAGCTCCCATGCACTTTCCACCAATATAATTTTCAAACGCGCCCTTGAAATCGGTTTAGCATTGACGGAGGATGATCGGAATTTCACTCAATCATGGCCACAGCTGATCACCAGACTCGATCAATCCATCATGGGTCACTTCTGGAGTGAGCGCTTGAATGCTCCTGCCAGTTATATAATTTCCACACCTGCCTGGCTACCGGCCTCTCATAGAGACATTCTGGGCGAATCGCTGGGTATTCTGTTCTGCAATTCGTTTTCTCCTATGGCTAGCCAACTGGTGGCATCTTATCCACGAACTCGATTTGGTAGTCCTCTGATATCGCATCAGCTGCCCCATTCCCCTCCTTACCATAATAAAGCCATCTGGCCCTTTGTGGAAACCTATGCACTCCTGGCCGCAAAGCTGGCTGGAGTACAGGAGCTTTATCTGCATAGTTTCAATGGATTGATCCGGGCAGCCAGTCTGTTTTTGACCCATCGTGAGAATTATCATTACAGCACAGGCAGACCCGATCAGACACAGATCAACTCTGATCGTCAATTATGGAGCGTTGCTGGCTGGTTAGGTGCTATCTATAAAGGTCTGTTTGGTATTTCCATTAATTATGATTTTAGTGGTCAGGGATTTGAGCTTCAACTCAATCCAAACAACCCCTTCCAGTGGGATGAATTCTCGCTCACAAATCTCAAGCTCCACAATACTCCCATCACCATCAGTCTTAATGGAACTGGGTCAATAGTGAAGACCATGACTGTAAACGGTTCTGATCACCCACCCAATAAACCGCTGCAATTACTGGGAGAGGCTCTGGATATCATTATCGAATTAGAAGCTCACCTAAGTGAATCGACTCCAGTGATCATGGCTAATAATGTACTCCCCCATATTCCGGATGTCCGTAGGGCATTAGATACGCTGATGTGGAGCGGAGAAACACAAGAGGTCATCCTGGAACTGAATGGACGTCCGCTTGATACTCTGAGTCAACATCAGATACTGATACCCGATACATTGGCGGGATTCTTTTCTTTAAGATCTCTTGATTCGACAGGAGCCCTCAGTCTCCCCAGCCAGGTTCATTACCTGGGACCCTCTGCCTCACTGGTCCTCAACTCGCAAAGGCCTTATTATATTGAGCTGGGGCAGGAAAACGCTTTTGTCAAAATGAGTTTTGCCCTGCCAGAAGATGGAAATTATTTAATCCGCTTTATATACAGCAATGGCTCAGGTCCCATCAATACAGGCAGTAGCTGTGGGCTGGCAAAATTAAAGATAAATGATTGGTGGTTGGAACAGATGGTCAGTTTCCCACACACCGCGACCTGGGAAAACTGGCAGTATAGCTCCTGGGCGAAAGCCGAATTTCAGGCCGGACAGAATACTATAACTCTGGATCAGGAATCTTTACCTGTGAGCAATATGGATGGAACGCAGAACCTGTTCCGGGTTCAAAGTGCTGAGATCGTGCCTATCAGCGAGTAATTATTTTTCTGGAACTGATAATTCAGATGGGTTCGGAGACAGTTGGTAAATAGGGAAGATAGTTTCTCCATAAGGTCCCACCCCCTGTGTTAGAAATCTTTGATAATCTGCTTCTTTATATGGTTTATCTGGACCACTCTCGGATCTGGTATCGCCAAAATAATTACTGCTGTAGGATTCAACCGAACGTGGATCCCGTACAATTCTGACACCACGGACACCTGCCACACATGCTGCAACCATATCATTGTCAGCATCACCATAAAAAATGTGCAGACCTAACTGCGCTATGACTTCGTGTTTAGTTGTGTACTTAACCCCAGTTTTGGGATCTTTGCGTTTTGGAGAGAAAAACAAGTCTATATTTTTTTCCACCTTAAAACCCAACTCACGACTTAAATGTCGAGCAAGTGTTGCTCCATTTATTCCGGGTCTGGCAGTAATGAAATAAACTTCATGGCCATGTGATTTGAAAAACCCAATCAAATCAGCAACTGGCTGGATAAGTACAGAGTGTAAACTATCATGGGTATTAACCCAGGCATAATCAAGATGGTCTGGATCATCACTCATATGGGGTGCTACCAGAAAATTATCTCTGGAAAACAAAACCGTATCGTCAATATCGAAACCAACTTTAAGTTTCCCCAAAACTTTTTCAGGAAGGGTATCTGTTTTGGATGAGTTACATGCTGAAAATATTAACACTAAACTGATTACGAATACTTGTACATATTTCATACTTCTGCATTCCTATGTTTAAGTTTCACTTTTTGGAATTTTCCAAGGCTAGCTTTAATTTTTCTTTCCCGATTTCTCGGCTCAGGAGTATTCTTGATCTGAGCAGCACGGAAAACCGGTAATTACGTTATAGTTTATTGGTTCTATAAACTCCACGGTACCCGGTATTACATCACGGGGTATTAGTATGGACAGATATTCCAAAAGGCACATAAAATAGTAGTAAATACTGCCCGTGGTATCCATTTTTAATGCATGCTTACGGTTCCAGTATCATCATTGGAAAAAAGACTTACTTTTCTCATTGCCCGGGACAGATCTCATCCCGAACTTGATAGATTTATGGTCATTCTTTCAGATCCGTATAGGTGGCTTATCCCATCGTTAATTTTCGTAATGATCTTAATCTATATAAATTGGGCAAATGGCCTGATAGCATTGGTTCTCGGTGGTGTTGCAGCAGGAATTGCCGACAGTATCAATACTCGATTTATTAAAAAATATACAAATCGCATACGACCAGGTAAACAATACCCGGAAATTCGATCCTTAGGCATCATGAACAGGGGCAAGAAATCTTTTCCTTCAAACCATGCATCAAATACTATGTCATTCGCCCTGGGATTTGGTTTAATATTTCCGGGAATAATTTGGGTCCTCTTGCCCCTATCTCTTCTGGTAGGGTATTCCAGAGTATACTGTGGAGCACACTTTCCTTTAGATGTTGTGGCGGGTTGGTTGCATGGAGCTCTCTGGATAACGCTTATTTTCAGCTTCAGCAGTCTAATTTAAAACTTTATTTAAACCAATCGGCTTAAATAGTATTATCTGAGTATTCAGTAGTTATAGCATATTCTTTATAAAGAAAGGGGTGAGAAATATCCCACCCCTTTTAATTCATGGCAGAGTTTCCTGCCTTCATTAAGAAGTTGACTAAAGTTTTTTCTTTAAAGCATTGAACTCTTTCTCTAAAGATACAACTTCGGTCCGAATCGCCTGCAATCGTATCAAAATAGCATCCGGGTTTTGATCTGAAGCTGCAGGTTCAGTTAGCGCTTTAGATCCTCTTTTAGAATTAACCTTTGTTCCAGCAGCTTTTTTAACTTTCGCTTTTAGAGCAGGTTTTCTTTTCTTTGGACCTTTAGTTTTCTTTGCCCAATTACTTAGTGTTACCGCAGAGACCCCAAACTTTTCACTTGCTGCCTTCATACCCCCACGCTTGTTCTTTTCATTAAAGGCTTTGATAAATTGTGCTATCTCGGCTTTTTCTTCTACAGAATAGCGTCTACCTTGTTTGTTGCTAGCTGATTTATCAGCCATCCCTACACCTCCTGAGATATAATCATTATTGAACTATGACCAAACTATTGGAATTACAGACAATTGCCAAGAACTTTATTCAGGATAAATCTAAAATATTTATGATTGAGTTTTATTTAATTTATTTGCGATATTTTACTTTGTGTTTTATACGGTCCCAAACTTCATCCATCTCTTCAAGAGTTGCAGCTTCAATATCTGTGTTCTCATTTTTAAAAACCATTTCCAGGGCGCGAAATCTCGCTTCAAACTTGTCGATTGCCTGACGCATGGAAGTTTCGCTATCAATCTTCATCAGACGTGCAACATTAACCAAACTAAACAACACATCACCGAATTCTTCACGAGCACGTTGAAGATTTCCCTTGCGCCACTCCACTATCAGCTCATCTATTTCCTCATGAAATTTATCCAGAGCCGGAGAGACATCATTCCAGTCAAAGCCAACGCGGGATGCCTTTTCCTGGATTCGCTGTGCCCGAATTAAACCTGGCAGGTTTTTTGGAACTCCATCCAACCAACTCTGACGACCTTCACTTTTTTTAACCTTTTCCCAGTTTTCCACAGCATCTTCTACTCGTTTTGCATGACTGTTATCTTCGCTGAAAACATGAGGGTGACGACGAATTAGTTTATCATTTATGGAATTGATGGAATCCCGAAGTTTGAATCCATCTTTTTCATCAGCCATTTGAGTTTGCATGACGATATGCAGTAATAAATCACCAAGTTCTGTTTTCAACTCATCCTGATTTCCATTCTCGATAGCTTCCACGACCTCATATGCTTCTTCCAAAAGATAAGGAATCATAGTTTCTGGAGTTTGTTCCTGATCCCAGGGGCAGCCATCCGGTCCACGTAACTTGGCAACAATCTCCTGCAATCTCGTTAGTTCCAGTTCAGCGGTGGGTTTTGGAGTTAGAGTCATTTAATCAATATCATTTCTACTGGCTTTAACCTTTTCGATGCGATTTTTCTCAACAGAAATAACTTCGAACTTAAAGTTTGCAAATTCAACTATTGCACCAGGCTCAGGGATAGTTCCAAGACTAAAATAAATTAAGCCCCCAACCGAATCATAATCTCGCTCTTCAGGAAATTCTATGCCCAAGGCCTCTGCTACGTCATCCAGCTGTGTGGCAGCTTCAATGATAAAGATATTATTACCAAGCTCAACTATTTCGGTTTCTTCCTTCGAATCATCAATTTCATCTTTCAGGTCACCTAAAACTTCTTCAATAATATCTTCTACGGCAACCATGCCTGAAAACCCACCATATTCATCTACTACGATACCAAGTTTTTGTTTTTGATTCTGCATATCTCGCAGTAGTTCATCAATTGCCTGATGCTCTGGAACAAACATGGCGGGGCGAGCCAGACGTTCAAGATTAATTCGTTGTGATCCACTATGCAGATAGGCTAAAATATCCTTAATGAATACAATTCCTTTTATCTGATCAATCTGGTCTCGATAAAGAGGATACTTTGAATAGCCGGTTTCACGAATAATATTGATTACTTCAGCGAGAGTCATTTCTGTATGTAACATCACTACATCAGGTCGAGGGATCATGATCTCTTTGGATTGAGTATCTCCATACTCAATAACTGAATGAATCATTTCTTTTTCATCGTCACCGATGACGCCCTGATCCTGCCCCAGTTCAACCAGAGCCTTTATCTCTTCATCTGAGGTGAAATTTTCCTCAGGTTTTACTCCAATTAGATTTACCATCTTTTCAACCAGATTATAAACAATCTGTGCCAGGGGCGAAAACAACTTGAAAATAATTGATATCGTTCCGACGATACGTGAGGCAAAACCCAAAGAGTGTCGCATAGCCATAACTTTCGGCGTGATTTCACCAAAGATCACAAGAATCATAGTTAAAACAATTGTTTCAATAGCCAGGGCAACAATTTGATTATAACCACTTTCTCTAGCGATATTAGCTGTAATGTAAGCCGCCAGGGAAGCCAACGCCACATTGACGATAGTATTACCAGTCAGGATGGTTATCAGTAACCGTTTCGGATAAGGGAGCAGGCGTACAATAAGCCGAGAGGATGGTGCCAGATCGTGTTTTAATTTTTCCACATCTGGACGTTTTAAATTAAACAGGGCTGTTTCTGAACCTGAGAAAAATGCTGAACTTGCGAGAAGGAGTACAAATAATGCTATTTGCCAGATTAGAGCCGATTCAAATAGTACAGTTAAATCCATTATGAAACTATGTTTCCAATTTTACTCAAATAATGATCCTCTTTTGAGGTCATTTGAGTTTTTCGCTCCGGGGTATCATCCTCATATCCACATAGATGTAAACAGCCGTGTATCAATACCCGCATTAACTCATTTTGAGGATCAGTTTTATATTGAGTCGCGTTTTGTTGAATTTGTTCAAAAGACAGATAAACTTCACCTTCGATGGATTGGTCGGGATCATTCAAATTAAAAGCAATGACATCAGTATAGATATCAAGATCAAAGTATTGTTTCTTTAATGAGCGTAGATCATCCTGCCCCATGAAAATAACATTGACTAATTCTGCTGTTTTATTTTCTTCAATCAAAATCAATTCAATAGTTTTTCTGAATTGATTGATGTTAGCCCGGGGCTCAGGATCGATAATCTCAATCTGCATTGACAAATCGAGTTTTAAAGTTTCCCCGGTGCTGGTGATCAGTCTTCATCATCCATGATATGCAATTTTTTACGTTGGCCGGGATATTCAATCCGTTCATGCTTACTGCCTGTGAGGACTGGCATCATTGCGCTCTTAATTGTTTCCAAATCCCTGAAAGTGAGGGGACAATTTGTCAACTCACCACCTTTGATCCGGCTCTCGATAATCGAATCCATTAAAGTTTCCAGACGTTGAGGAGTTGGATTCTTGACTGATCGTGAAGCCGCCTCGATGGCCTCAGCAAGCATCAATATACCTGTTTCCTTTGTGTTTGGCCGTGGTCCTGGATATCTAAAATCGGATTCATTTATATCAGAATCTGATTCTTTCGCCCGTTCAAGCGCCTGTTGGTAAAAATACTCCACCCGGGTCTTACCATGATGCATTGGTATGAAATCAGCCACGATGGCAGGCAGTCTAAAATCATTGCCCAGCTTGATTCCATCCTTGACATGTCCAATGATGACAATGGCACTGAGCCGTGGAGATAGATTCTCATGCTTGTTGGTCCCACGAAGCTGATTTTCTATAAAGTATTCTGGTTTTTCGGCTTTGCCGATATCATGATAATATGCTCCTACTCGGGCAAGCAACGAATTGGCGCCGACAGCTTCGGCTGCGGCAACTGCAAGATTACCTACATCAATGCTGTGTTTAAAAGTACCAGGGGCTTTCATTGCCAGATTACTCAGGAGCTTATTATTGAAATCTAATAATTCCAATAGCGTCAGGTTTGTTGTAATCTTAAAAACGCGCTCGATCAATACCAGAAAACCATAAGAGAGTAGGGGTGAAAGGAAACCGTTTGCAGATGCAAAAATCATATGCTCCATGACCGATTCCCAACTGCTGAACTTGATCATTTCAAAGACCGCAATGACGGCAACATAACCCGATGTCACAGCCAGAATGCTCCATAGAATCTGTGATCTGGAACGCAATCTGCGAACCGTGTAGATAGCCAATGATGAGACAAAGAGATTGGCCACAATAAACGGAATATTGTTGCTGAGGATAATACCAGTAAGCAAGGTTAGAGTAACCATGATGATAAACGCTATCCGGCCATCAAATACAACTGTAAAGATCATGGCGGCGATACTCATGGGAACAAAGAACTCTGACCACTGTAACTCGTAAACTATCACATGCGCCAGCGCCAGGGTTAGAATAAAGATAATCCCCACCAGCACGATTAGTTTTATGTCGTTATAAATCTGACTGCGATAAGTTACCATATAGGCAAAAAAGAAAAAGAGCAGAAATGCCGAAAGCATCATCTTGCCCAAAAAGGTCATCAGATTATTAGTGGTGGATTGCCCATATCCTCTTTTGATATATTCTTTCTCCAGCGAATCCAGTTTTTGTTTTATTAGATTTGTAACTCGCGTATTTGCATCAACGATGCGCTCATTTTTGAAAACTTTCCCGATGCTTATAGGAACCAAATTTCGAGCTTCCGCGCTGCGATTCTCCGTAAGCCCGGGCGAATAGTTCAGATTAGGGACCATGACTGCCAGAGCCACATCTTTTGCAAGTTGCAGCAATCTTGGATCTTCCTCGGAGTAGTTTGATTGGAGTATCTTCTCCACTCTTTCCCTGGTCTGGGTCATATCCCTAAAATCTTTTGGATTCCGAGTGGACTCTTTTCCACGAATAATCATAGTGATACTTGTGGTCTCACGATCGGTGGGAAGGTCACCTATAATACCTAACATGTACTGAGGTAAAAGCACCTGTTTCACAGAATTCACCAGTTGTCGGGTGGAAGGTCCTCTTTCAAGGAAATAATCCCAGCGAGGTGTCCCCATATCTTTCAATCCCTTGTTTTGTAATTCAAGCCGGATGTTCAGAACATTGAGAGAATCTTCCTGTAATTGTGTCTGGAGCGAATCCAAAGCCAGACTATCAGTGACCGTGCTGAGATAGGTCCGTTTTACGGCAAGGTCCTTTTCAGATTGAAACCAGAGTGCAAGTTGACGTCTCATCTCATCCAGTCGCTCATTTACGAGATCTCGACCTTTATTATCCCATATAAATACAGGTAGAACTGCATTTTCCCGTGCCAGGATGTCTTGTTCCAGGGCTTCTTCAGTTTTAAGAATGTCAAAATCAAAGGGAGCAATGATGGTCTCAGTCGTTATTTGATCAACATCATAATCAAATTGAAACATTTTCCCTCTAGGAAAAAAGAGTGCCGTAATAACGAGGAGAACTGCAATTAATGAGACCTGGCTGACTCGAAGCCAAACCTGATATTGCTTAACGTCACTGAAGACTTTTTTTGCTTGGGGTAACATGTGCTAATTATAATCCTTTTAGGAGCTGCTTCAAAATCACAAGTTTCTGAACTTCAGAGGTCCCTTCGCCGATCGTTAAGACTTTAGCATCTCTAAAAAAACGCTCGACCTGAAATTCCTTTATATAGCCATAACCACCGTGGACCTGCACAGCCATATTAGTTGCCCTTACGGCAACTTCAGAGGCTTTCAATTTAGCCATAGCTGCAGCTTTAACGACATCCTGCCCTTGGTCCTTCAGGTAACTTGCATGATAGACCAGGTGTCTCGATGCCTCAATTTCCACCGCAATGTCAGCCAGCTGCATTCCTACTCCCTGGAAACGATGGATTTTTTTTCCGAAAGCCTCGCGTTCATTGGCATATTTTACTGCTGCATTAAGAGCCCCTTGAGCCAAGCCAAGCGAAAGTGCAGCTACACTGATGCGTCCTCCAACCAGCGCAGCCACCATTTGTTTGAAACCTGAATCCAGATTACCCAGAAGAGCATCTCCAGATACACGCATATTCTCAAAAGTTAGTGCCCGCGTGTCTGAAGCCCGCCAGCCCATTTTTTTCTCCGGCGGACCAATCGTAAAGCCCGCTGTTTTCGGATCCACCATAAATACTGATATTCCACCCGGGCGTTTTGCAGAAGGATCAGTGACAGCCGTGAGATTACAAATTCCAGCATAACCGGCGTTTGTAATAAAATTCTTGGAACCATTAATTATCCACTCGTCACCATCTCGCACTGCTGTGGTTTTGGTCCCGCCAGCATCAGACCCGGCTTCTGGTTCGGTAAGACCGAAGCAAGCCAGATATTCACCAGCAATCAGCTTTGGGAGCTGATCACTTTTTTGCTTTTCGGTTCCAAACAAAAATATTGGATAGGTACCCAGGGAGATATGAGCCGCCACTGTAATGGCAACGGAAGAGTCCACCTTGGCTAGTTCCTCGATAACAAGTGTATATGCCAGGGTGTCCATTCCAGCTCCACCGTATTCTTCTGGAAAAGGAATACCTAGCAAACCCAATTCTGCCAATTTGGGGATCAATTCTATTGGGAATCGTTCCTCTCTGTCCAATTCTTCCGCAATAGGAGCAACTTCATTTGCGGCAAAGTCCCGCACCATATCCTGGAGCATATAGTGCTCTTCCTGAAAATACTGCTTCATTCAAAAATCCTTCTAATCTTAACTCGTATAAAAATTACCACTTGATTACCGAGGCACCCCATGTAAACCCCGCTCCAAAAGAAGCTACAACAAGGTAATCCCCACGATTAAGTTTCCCCTCTGCTAAGGCTTCATATAATGCGATGGGAATCGAAGCGGACGTGGTATTACCATATTTATGAATATTTGAGTAGACTACATCATGCAAACTGAGGTCAAGCCTTTTGGCAACCGCCTCTGTAATTCGCAGATTGGCCTGATGGGGAATTACTAATTTCACGTCCCTTTTATCAATCTCGGCATCCTCAAGAGCTTCATTAATTACTTGAGGGAATTTGGTGACAGCATGTTTGAATACATTCCGACCATTCATGGTTACCCAGCCATACCCTTTATCTATAACCTCATGTGATAGAAAAGGGTTATCATAAGTTGAAGGTGCTCGCTGCATAAGATCTTCTGCATAGCGACCATCCGAGTGGGTTATAACAGACATCAAACCGCGGTCGTCATCTGTTGGTTTTATTACTGTTGCAGCGGCACCATCCCCGAATAATACAGCTGTATCCCTTCCGGCTGTTGTGAAATCTAAAGCAACGGATTGGACTTCTGAAGTGATAAGCAGGATATTGTTATAGGCACCCGATTCGATGAATGACTTCGCAATCGAGAGACCATAAAGAAATCCAGAGCAAGCCATCCGAATATCGAGAGCCGGTGTACCGGGAATACCAAGCCGTTTCGTCATTATTGGTCCACAGCCTGGAAAGAAATAGTCGCCTGCCATGGTGGAAAATATTATGTGATCCACATCTTCAGCTGTCATTCCAGCTTTCTCAAGTGCTTCTTCTGAGGCTTTTAGTGCTAAATCAGTGGTACATTCCCCATCAACATGATGTCGCTCCTGAATCCCAGATCGTTCACGAATCCATTGATCGGAAGTGTCCATCACTTTTTCCAGATCTTTATTGGTTACCACTTTGGGTGGGACATACATACCAATGGAATCAATATAGGCTCTTCGCATTTTACACCCCCTAATTCATCAATCTAATATCTTTTAGTTCTAATTGAATTGTCTTGCGCCCCTGCCACTCATTTTCCGAAAGAACATATGCCAGTTCTAAAGATTTCCCTGCATATAGGAGTTCCAGGGATTCAGCCATCCCAAAACCGATTGCATCCAGTACATTCCGACCTTGCCGGACTTTAAACTTAAGGTGATTTTTGCCAACGATTTTTGGTCGTGGATAACCGATCACTTCCAGGTTTTGACTTGAAAATAATGGTCGCATATTACCTGGCCCGTAAGGAGCCAGACGGCGTAATGTTTCAACTAATTGTGCATTAATATCGCTGAATTCGATGACTGACTCAATCTTCAAACGGGGAAGCATCATTTCCTCACTAACTTGAGCCATGGCCACTTCCTGAAACCGCAGTTCGAATGCCTCCAGATTTTTTACATCAAGCGTCATACCTGCAGCCATTGTATGACCGCCAAAGCTCACTAATAGATCAGAACAGGCAGAAAAAGCGGCATGTAGATCAAAACCATTGATACTTCTGGCTGAAGCTTTTCCCACCCCGTCATTTATGGCAATTATTACTGTTGGTACATAGTATCTTTCTTTCAATTTGGAGGCTACGATTCCAATCACGCCATGATGCCAACCTTCCTGATACAAAACCAGGGAACATTTTTCACGGGGGTCATATTTTGAATTTGCCAGACGAACCGCTTCATCGAATATTTTGGCTTCCACTGTCTTCCGGGCTTCGTTCTCAGAATTTAGAACCGCTGACAATACTTGAGCCTGGGCCTGAGTGCTGGCGGTCATCAAACGTACCGCCCGCATGGCTTCACCCAATCGTCCAACCGCATTGATCCTGGGTCCTAGCCCGAATAATACATCTGAGACTGTGACCTCATCATGTGTAATACCAGCAACCTTTTTTAAGGCTTTGATCCCTGGTCGCTTCCCCAATCCTATCAATTTTAACCCTTCTCCCACAATAACACGGTTCTCTCCTGTGACCCTGACAATATCAGCAGCTGTTCCAATGGCTGCCAGATCCAGAAGTTGAGTTGCCTGTTCAGGCGGAAGATCCCTAGCTTGGCAAAGAGCTTGCGTGAGTTTAAATGCAACACCAGCTCCACAGAGATTTTTATTGGGATATTTGCAATTTTCCTGTTTGGGATTAAGGATTGCAACAGCAGCAGGAAGAATTGCATCCGGGATATGATGATCGGTAATTATCATCTTAATATCTTTCTGCCGGGCGTAGTCGGTTTGTTCCACCGCCGTAATTCCGCAATCGCAGGTGATGATGAGCTTGGCACCGATCTCCGCAGCATAGTCGATTCCCTTCTTTGATACACCATAGCCTTCTGTAATTCTATCCGGGATATAAAAATCAGATTTAGCTCCCGCAGATTGCAGAAAGAGATGTAACAGAGATGCTGCTGTGGTACCATCAACATCATAATCACCATAAACCACAATCGGATCGTGGTTATCCAGGCACTTTGATATCTCTGAAACGGCTGTTTCCATATTAAGCATAAGGAAGGGATCCAGTAGATGCTTTATGGATGGATTGAAAAATTCTTGAACCTGTTCCAGTGTACGCAAATCTCTACGCCAGAGCATTCCAGCGACTATAGGCAGTACGCCCAAAGACTTGGACAGAGCGTCGATCTCGGTCTGAGGACTATCTTGAATGATCCAGATTTTTTCCATAATTGACAGGCTTATAGTATAAACTTCTTATTGGTTTATTTCATGCTTTAAAAAGACAGGATGCTGAATAGAAACTGTTTTCGCTTGAGTTTTTAGCCAGCGATTAAATTTAGGAGGTTTGCTTTGCAACCGCTAATTCCATTGAAAATTTGGGTGGATCTATAAGCCGGATTCTGTCTTACCCTCAAGAGGGTGAGGCAGCCATTGATCTGGACCTCGATTTGCACCGAGATTCTAGCTTCCTACCCGAAGAGAATCATTAATAAATGAAGTGGCGGACCACCACGCTCTTCTGCTTGGAATTGCTCCAGTTGGGGTTTACCACCTTAGACAGTTACCTGACTATGGCGTGAGCTCTTACCTCACGATTTCACCCTTACCCATCTACGCTCTGCGAACTATG
>JABMPR010000180.1 GCA_013202895.1 bacterium
CTAAGAGGGAGTGGAAAATCGCTGTGTCATGCAGCGAGGAATACTTAACAAAATCAAGTATTTAGACCCTGGGGTATTGCAACAATCGAAAAAGTAATTGATAATAATCTAGATAACTTCACGGCCTATGTATTCCAGATCACAGCAAAGACAGAGAGAAGCAGGGGAAAATGAAAGAAGCTGAATAAGAAATTAGGGGTTAATCCATTGAGCTTCAGCAAGATAGGAGAATTGGAGCTAATGAATTATTTCGTATAAACCGCTTGCTAACAAGCTAGTGTGTTACATCACCTGTAGTTTTGATTTCATTGAACTCTGTTAAATGCCACTGTAAATTCATCAGCTGTAAATATTTAGGCAATATTTTTGTGAAAGGGGAAATCATGAAAAACAAACGCCACAATTCACTGATATTTTATCTCATGATAGTAACCGGTATTTACGCTCAGACACCGGATCTGGTTTTGCAAGATAACATTGATACAGATTATGTCAATTATCTAAGCATCAAAGAATCAGAATGGGAAGCCCAGGTGGCCATCGGTGGCGATAATGCCGCCACAATGAAAGCTTACATAGGATTGGCTGCCCTTTCCTATGCCTGGACTCATATTGATGCTGATACTGCTTTTGTTGATCTGGAGCCCCTGGCTGATTCAATTCAAACTAATCTGGATTCAATCATTACCCGTATAGAGGACGACCTAATTTCCATGCTTGATCCATGGGAAATGAATGCTGTTCTAACGAACCTGGTTGATTTTTTTAACGATGGCGATTATGAAGCTTTTCGGGACTTTATGGACGCGATGACTGAGACTCAAGGCTATAATTTTGACGAGGTGGAATTGATCTTGGAGGATCTGGCTGGTGATATAGAAGATAATTTCATGATTAATGATTTTGGTCATGGAATCGATTCAGTGTACAATCATATCGCTGATTTTGAATTCTCAATACAAATCCTGGCTAATAACATATCAGATTCGGTGTTCGTTATTGATCGCAAATTCTTTGATCATATCCACGATCTACAGTGGCTTGGAGATTCAGTAGGAGTTCATATGGAAAATATGGGCGACTATATGGATTCAGTGTTGACGGTGTATGGGGGTGACGTTATGCCCGGTCTCGCCGAATTGCGACTGGGTTTAGATAGGATGAGCGAACTGCTGGACAGCGCCAGGGTCATCCTGGAAAATCAGCCTTTCGGACCCTTTGATATCGAGACATCACCCATTGATTCAATCCAGAGTGCTATTGCAGAGCTGGACACCCTGCTCGGGGGTAAAGCCTATGAGTTCGGACCAGAGGAAGAAGGCAAAACATTCGTACCCCTGGCCATTATTCAGAATATGCCGGACGGCCAGCTTGTCAATGTGTATTGGGATTTTTATCGGTCAGGCACACCGGAGAGCTTCAGCTTTGGCGGCATTTTTCCCGATGGCCTGGATGCTCAAACTTTAGATCTACTTTCCGCAGATATGCTGGTGAACAATTGGGATGAGGACAATGACCTTGATCTGCGCTTGACCGCACTGAAATTGGCCTGGGAAGCTGAGTTATTGATTATCCCTGACGACCCGGATGCTCATCTGGGACTTGCGACCATTATCGCCTATGATATGCTGAACGAATACAGCGAAACCTTTGAAGACATTTTTAGACTCCTGGACGCAGGCCGTATTGACAGTCTTGCCTTACTGTACGTTTGGGAGAGCGTGGATTTCTTTAACGAACTGGATGATATGCAGGAGCATATGTCCTATTTTACAGATGCGGATGATCCTGTCCACTTTGTTGTCCTGGTGAAGACCGAGATTGATGGTTTTGGTCCCTATGTCATCGGTGCGGGTAGTGAATTCGAGATCATTCATATTCCCTGGGTTGCCGTTGAAGCACTGCAGCTAGAAATGGAAATACTCCGCGGGGCAGCTGAACTTATCATTGATGGGTTCACAGCGGTCTATGATGAAATGGCTGAGCTCTTTGTTCTCAATCTGGATCCCAGTTTTTTGGATTTCAGTAGTATTGAGAATGATATGGATCTGATCCTCATGCTTGAAGCATCAAATCCCAATTTTCTGACCCTTACTGATTATGGAGTAGAGCGGTTCATTCAGCTGGGAAATGATCTTGAGGATGCTCTGTTGATTATTAATGAGCTCTTTGAGCTTATGGTGGATATAGCCTATGCCATGCAGCCCTATGAGGATGATTTTAATATGGATGGACTTGCCTTCATAGAAGACATGCAGGAAATGGAGGAGAACAGCTTTGAGCTCTGGCAGGACTTTGCCTTTCCAGATTCCATGGTGTGGATGGATGACGAACGAGTCAACTTTTCTGCCTGGTTTGACAATCCACCTACGAGTTTTCTGCTCATGTGGCATGGACAGGTCTTTGGGAATGATCTAACCTGGGGTGGTCTATTCCCGGATCGCTTTATCATGGATGTCCCTCCAGTGTCTGCTGCAATACCAGAGATTTTTGCGCTCCATCAAGCCTATCCCAATCCCTTCAACCCTGTGACCAATATTCGCTTTGACTTGCCTGCTGATGGCATGGTAAATGTCAGCATTTTCAATATACGCGGACAAGCGCTTGAAACTCTATTGCAGCAAGAAATGAGTGCAGGTCGGTATGTTATCCCATGGAATGCTACGGGCTTACCATCAAATCTGTATTTCTATCAGGTTCAATATGATGGTCAGTCGCAGACGAATAAGGTTCTATTGATCAAATAGAAATCCACTGCGCTTGAATTTCAAAACATACAAGAGGAAGAAGCAATCCTTCTTCCTCTTGTTTTACCTGGTCTCCAATTCTGTCGCTCCAGCTCAAGATTTCTATGGCTTGTTGAACAATGTGTTGGATAATCCCTCATTGATTCGGCTGAACCTGGCCGACCTTCAGCAAACACAGCTAAGACTTTCAAGTGCCTATTACTATCAGGATTATTATCGTGAGAGTACACCAGGCATTGATACCCAGTCACTTGTTGGCAATGTCGCTGCAATAAATTTGCATGCCGTAAATGCCCGGAAAAGAATTAAATATGGAGTCATTTCCAGGATACAGGAACGCCGTGAAAGCTTCACAAATCTTGACGCAGATGTATCAGTTAATACAGATTATCGAAACACAGGCCATGATTTTGCTTTCCAGCTCGCTTTTGCTAATAATAGGATGCTGTGGGGAGTGGGGATTGACCGGAGGAGTATTTTATTTACTGCTCCCGTGCTGATAAACAAATATCCCGAATCCGAAAACTCGCTGATGAATCGCTACTTCCTTGATTGGCTGGAACCTAGTTTTGGAAATGAACTGGACACCCAAGGCGAGTTTGATTTGACCGGTTTACAGACCTATGCCAGTTTGCCCCTGGGTAGTAATCTGATTCTGGATCTCAATTACAGATTATCGGACAATGCATTTGCACCCTGTGTTAATTATGTGAATAGCTCTAACATCGATGAGTTACAGGGTGAACGTAGCTTAGTCTTTGATGCTGACTACATCAACCAGCTGCTGCAGATAAGTCTGGAAAGCCCACTGTGGTCTCTGAAGCCAACTTTGACGATCCAGAATACCCATGCTGACATAACAGTGGAAAATCCCCTTCCAGCAGGTGTTATAGATGATTTTAAGGAATTAGGCTGGTTGGATTTTAGCCGAAGGGGTGCTGCTCTTGCAGTCGAAGCCCAACTACAAAATCGGGATCTGGAGGCTGGGATTGGATATTCCCAGTGGGAGGCAAATGTTGATTTGAATACTCCCGTGCTGGGACGCTATTGGTTCCTTCCCATTGCCCATGCTGCCCAATTGCAAATATCAGGAAAAAGTATCTCTCAGCGCCTGGCCCTCCATAGCGAGTTGATCAATGGCAGAATTA
>JABMPR010000181.1 GCA_013202895.1 bacterium
ATCCCATATCTTTTAAATGTGCAATTCCACCGTTTTGAGCAGTCTCAACAAAACCAGAGTAGGTTCCAGGTAGATTGGTTTCAGAGCTTGGGTGGATTGTCATATCTCGCAAATGGGCTTCAAGGATGACCAGGTCTCCAATTACTGCATGTGTGAAATCATCCTCAGCCCAGTCGAAGTTTGAATTTCCCAGAATTATGCTTTTACTGGGATATCGAAAATTATTCTGCCGTACGACGGCTTTCGAGTAGGGGTCTGCAATGATATTACCAGGGGCATTCGCTGATACATAAGCATAGTAGTCTGTTGCCTCTTCTCGTCTTATGCGGGCTTCCCAGACCCCATTTGTTTTCAGAGTCATGGCTTTGCTGTGACCGGATATATCATCAAATTTTTGATAAAAAATAAGATCCATTTTTTTCACAGATGGGGCAAATAGACGAAAGATGAGCAGATCTCCTTCGTAGCTTATTCCCAATGATTCATCTTCGGCTGCAAGGGGTTTACTACTTGTCATTATATTATCTATCTCCGCGTTACTGGAACAGGCTATCAGGATCATAACAATAGCCAGATTTAGGAATTTCTGAACAGTGCTCATATGAGTTCTCCCACATTTCGCCAATAAACCTCACAGTGTTTGACCCACATTTGACTCCTAGCCGACACTTAAGCATTTATCCAGCTTTTGCGCGGAAACATAATGTGTTTTCAGTTATTATAAAGCCATATTCAAGGCAGATTTGTAACGCCTGATATAAAGTTGGCTCTAAAACAGATAATAGACTAAGGATTATATATGAAGCATAATAAAATAATAACAAGTACCGCAGCCATCATCTTTCTGATTGCAGGATTATTGACTTTTGGAAGCAGTCATGCATTGGCCAAGATGGCTCCAGATTTCACCCTCACGGACACAAATGGGGAAGAAATTTCACTCTCAGATTTCAAAGGTAAAGTGATTATCGTGGACTTTTGGGCAACCTGGTGTGGACCCTGTAGAATGGAAATTCCCAGCTTCATCGAACTTCAAAAGCAATATGGAGATGATGTGGTTATTCTGGGTGTTTCTCTTGATAAAGGTGGTCCCTCGGCAGTATTGCCTTTTGCTGAGAAAAACGGGATCAACTATCCCATAGTCTATGGGAACAATAGTGTGACCCAGGCTTATGGTGGTATTAGAGGTATTCCGACAACTTTTGTGATCGATCGAGAATTTAATATTCAGCGCAAATACGTGGGGTACACCAAGCACGACGTTTTTGAAAAAGATATAGTCGCCTTTAAATAAGTCGTTGCTGGATTTTATGTTTTTGAGGGTGTCCTTTTCCTGACCATCAATAATATTATGAGCCATAAGTACACAAAAATATTTGCAATCGGGATGGGAGTCGTTTAGTTTCGCCCCGCTAAAGAACTGGAGGAAAGTATATGGCTAAGTCACAAGCATTTGGAGATAAAGTACGCGGAAAGACCCGTACCCATAAAAAAATGGTGCGCTACATCCTTCCATTGAAAAAAGATAATAGTACTGCTCTGCGCTTCAGGGAAGGAATGCTATCCGTGCCAGAAGACAAGGAATATGGTGATTTCGTCGTTGAACAGATGGATACATTGACTAAATAAGCTCTACTTTCAATAACAATTTTAGAAACGCTCCTTAATGGGGCGTTTCTTTTTTAGTGACTGCCGATTACCTTTTCGGCTCATGAATCACAAAAAAGCTGCATCCCGAATTCAAGATCTTACTGCATTGCTCAATGAGCATAATTATCGTTATTATATACTGGATAACCCGACTATTTCTGACGCTGAATATGATGCCCTTTTAAGGGAACTTCAAGATCTTGAAACTTCCCAACCTGACTTAATCCAACCGGATTCTCCCTCACAACGTGTAGGCAGTCCCCCGCTTTCAAGATTTGAAGCTCTTACCCACAGTATCCCAATGCTTTCACTAGAAAATGCAATGAGCGATGAAGAGCTCATTAATTTTGACACCCGAGTTCGCAAAGCTCTTGAGTTGGACCGCATTGATTATGTTGTTGAACCAAAACTGGATGGTCTTGGCGTTGAATTAATATACATGGATGGGGTATTCATAGCGGGCTCTACGCGTGGTGACGGGTACACTGGCGAAAACATTAGTACCAATCTAAAAACTTTAAAATCTTTACCACTGAGACTCCGGCAGAATGCACGCTCCATCCCTCCATATCTGGAAGTCCGGGGGGAAGTCTTTATGACTCATATTGATTTTGAACAGCTAAACCGGAGACAACTTGTCGCTGAAAAACCTGCTTTTGCAAATCCTCGGAATGCTGCAGCCGGTAGTCTGAGACAATTAGATTCACGTATCACAGCAAGCCGCAATCTGCAGGTCAATATTTACGCCTCGGGGCGGATAGATGATTTCAGGGTTGCCAGCCATATGGAATTTATCCAAGCGCTGCGTGATTGGGGTTTTCCAGTGAATGACCGATTTACATTGTGCCATGGGATTGAAGACGTAATCAGGTTTCACAATCAACTCGAAGCTGACCGTGAATCTTTGAGTTATGATATCGATGGGACTGTAACAAAGGTGAATGATTTTGCTTTTCAAGATCAATTGGGAATTCGCAGCCGCTCTCCGCGCTGGGCTATTGCCGGTAAATTCAAGGCCAGACAAGCGGTAACCAGCATACTTAGTATAGAAGCGAGTGTAGGTAGAACTGGCGCTATAACGCCTGTGGCTAATCTAGATCCAGTTCCCATTGGTGGAGTCACTGTCGCCCGGGCAACCCTTCACAATCAGGATGAAATCGACCGGAAAGATGTACGGGTCGGGGATTTCGTCGTTGTCCAGCGTGCCGGTGATGTAATCCCGGAAGTTGTAAAAGTCATCCTGGAGAATAGACCTGATAATACCCGCGTCTATCGGATCCCGGATCAATGCCCAGTCTGTGACGGTCATGTGGTAAGGTTAGATGGTGAGGCCAAGCATTACTGTCAGAATATCTCATGTCCTGCACAAATAAAAGGTCGGATAGAGCATTTTGTTGCCAAACGTTGTCTGGATATTGATGGCTTTGGATCAAAGCTGGTTGATCAATTGGTTGACACAGGATTCCTGAACAGCATTGCCGATATTTACTCACTAACAGCAGATCAACTAGCAGGTTTGGATCGCATGGCAGAGAAATCTGCAGACAATATTATGGAAGCAGTGGCAGCCAGTAAATCTGCTGAATTATGGCGCTTGATCCACGGTCTTGGAATACGTAATGTAGGTGAACATCTATCCAAAGTTCTGGCAGAAAAATATGGATCGCTGAAAAGCATTTCTGAAACCAGCGCGGAGGAATTGGAAGGGACCAATGAGGTAGGACCGATCGTAGCGTTGGGGGTCGTAGAATTTTTCAAGGAAGAGGACAATCGGAAGTTAATTACCAGCCTTGGTTCCCATGGTCTTGATCCACAAATTGACATCTCATCTCGTTGGGAGGGGGTATTATTTGGCTTATCATTTGTGTTTAGCGGAAAGCTCGAGTATTTCAATCGAGACTCAGCCAGAGAGTTAGTAGAATCTCTGGGCGGAGCCACCGCAAATTCCATTAGCAAAAAGATTGATTATCTGGTTGCTGGTCCCGGAGCCGGATCCAAGTTGGAAAAAGCTGAAAAACTGAGAGTCAAAGTATTGACTGAAGATGAATTTCGAAAGATGGCAGGAGCAGAATGAATGTTTAAAAAAATATTGGTTGCCAATCGTGGAGAGATAGCTCTCAGGGTTATGCGTACCTGTAGGGAGATGGGAATCGAAACTGTCGCTGTTTTCTCTGAAGTCGACCGCTCTGCCCCCCATGTTCTGTTTGCCGATGAAGCATACTTGATTGGTGCTGCTCCATCAAGCGAAAGTTACCTCAAATATGATAAGATTTTAGATGTGGCTAAAAGCTCTGCTTGTGATGCTATTCATCCTGGATACGGTTTTCTTTCAGAAAACACTGATTTTGCCAAACTGGTCACTGCAGCTGGGATTGTATTTATTGGTCCACCCGCGGAGGCAATTAAAACCATGGGTGATAAGACCATGGCTCGTCAATCCATGCTTCAAACGGAAGTACCTGTCGTTCCTGGAACAGAGGATCCTATCGAAGATATTTCCAAAGCCAGGAGTGTTGCGGAGAAAATTGGGTTTCCCGTCCTCATCAAAGCAGCTGGCGGAGGTGGAGGAAAAGGAATGCGCATCGTCAATTCCGCTGAAGAATTTGAAGATGCAGTTGGAAAAGCCCAGCGTGAATCGCAATCTGCCTTTGGAGATGGCCGTGTCTATATTGAAAAATATCTTGAAGAACCGCATCATATTGAATTCCAGATTCTGGCAGATCAATTTGGGAATATTATCCACCTTAACGAACGTGAGTGTTCCATACAGCGTCGCTATCAGAAAGTTATCGAAGAATCGCCCTCCCCCTTCATCGATGAAGCACTTAGAGAAAAAATGGGCGAGGCAGCTGTGGAAACAGCACGAAGTTGTAATTATGTCGGCGCTGGAACCGTGGAGTTTCTGGTAGATAAATATAAAAACTTTTATTTTTTGGAAATGAACACCCGTCTCCAGGTAGAACATCCGGTAACGGAGATGATTACCGGGACTGATTTGGTAGCCGAGCAGATTCTTATTGCTGCTGGTGAGCCGTTGACGCTCAAGCAGGATGATGTCAAAACCACTGGACATGCTGTTGAGTGTCGAATCTACGCCGAAGATGCTGCTCATGATTTCGCACCCTCTACGGGCCAGATTGTCCTGCTGCAAATTCCCGATGGGGCTGGAACGCGGTTTGATGGTGCCATCCGGCAGGGAATGGAAATCACACCATATTATGACCCAATGCTGGGAAAGCTGATTTGCTGGTCAAAGGATCGAAATTCTGCGCTGAATCGCTGTGAACGTGCATTACGTGAATTCTATATTGGTGGAATTGAGACGACGATTCAATTTTGCCGCTCAGTCATACGACATCCTGCGTTTCGCGAAGGGTCCTATGACACTCATTTCTATTCGCTGCATAAAGAGGAACTGCTCGCTGAATTAGCAAGTTCTTCTGATGAAGTATTGCTGGTTGCTGGTGGAACACTGTTTCAACATACGGAGCAGCAGAAACATCGAGCACATCACGATAGTTCGAAGCAATCATCCAAATCAAAATGGCTTGATTCGAGGGCTGAGAGGAATCATCGATGAGATATGAGATCATAGGAGGTGGTAAATCTGTTGAGGTAGATTTTCTGGCTGAAGACGGCAAACTCGAGATTTCAACAGATAAGCGTCGAGCTAGTTTTGATATAGTAAGTGTCCAGCCAGGTGTGTACAGTGTTCTAATGGATAATCGTTCCTTTGTAGTAGGAGTAGGTACGAGAAACGGGCAGAAGCTAAACGTTAATGGTACTCCCGTCTCACTAGAACTTCTGGATGCAGTTCACCTGCACCTCAGGGATCTTGGTTGGGAATCTATGGAAGAGTCCCGAGCGGGGTTAGTCAACACTCAAATCCCGGGTTTGATAACCAGGATATTTCATGTAAGGGGTGATGAGGTATCCGAGGGTGAGCCACTTTTTCTGATTGAAGCAATGAAAATGGAGAACGAAATCAGAGCGCCAATATCTGGAACAATCATAAAAATCAGCGTTCAAGAAGGTCAGACAGTAGACAAAGGAACAACGATTGTCGAAATCGAATAAATAACAGGTGTGTTAATCAAATTATGGATATCAGATGTTAGGTAGAATGTTTGGAGCTGGACTGGGATGGGCGTTTGCTGGTCCTATTGGTGGATTAATAGGTTGGTGGCTGGGGGGTCAATATGATGGAGCTCAGGTGACCAGCGGTCCTAGAATTGGAAGTTCTTCAAGATCAACCAGACCAGGTGATTTTGCCATCGCCTTGCTGGTCCTGGTTGCAGCGGTAATGAAAGCTGATGGTAAAGTAGTAAAAGCGGAATTGGACTTTGTTAAACAATTTCTAATTAAAAGTTTTGGTCGTGATAATGCCCAGGAAATGCTGGTCCTTCTCAAAAATCTTCTGGATCAGGATTATTATATTTACGAGGTCGCTGATCAGATAAATCGACATATGAATTCAGCTGAAAAGCTGCAATTGATGCATGTTCTTTTTGGTATCAGCCAGGCCGATGGTCATATCCATGTCAGCGAAGTTGAGATCATCCGTGAAATCGGTCAGCATTTAAGATTGAGTATGGCTGATGTAGATGCAATTATGGCAATCTTTGTCAAAGGGAAAAAATCATTTTACAAAATCCTGGAGATCGATCCATCAGCCAGTGATCAGGAATTGAAAAAAGCCTATCGATCAATGGCTGCTCGATTCCACCCCGATAAAGTGCAACATCTGGGCTCTGATTTCCAAAAAATGGCGGAGGAGAAATTTAAGGCCATAAATGAAGCCTACCAACAGATTAAGACTGAACGGGGGCTATAAAGAGATGAGCAGCATAGGAGAAAAAGCCGGACAATATCCTTTTACGCGTGGGATTTATGATGAGATGTACCGCTCTCGTAAGTGGACCATGCGACAATACGCTGGTTTTTCCAGTGCTGAAGATTCAAATACTCGTTACCGCTACTTACTGGATCAGGGACAAACCGGTCTTTCTGTGGCGTTTGATCTACCAACGCAGATGGGTTATGATTCGGATGATCCCTTAGCAGTCGGTGAGATTGGAAAAGTGGGTGTTCCCATCGATACACTGGCAGATATGGAGATTTTATTCCGTGAGATACCACTTGAAAAAGTCTCCACCTCCATGACCATCAACTCGACTGCAGCCATACTGCTGGCCATGTACCAAATTGTCGGAGAGAAACAGGGTGTTCAAAGCGATCAATTGCGAGGGACCATTCAAAATGATGTTCTCAAAGAATACATTGCCCGGGGTACCTATATTTATCCTCCTCAACCTTCCTTACGTCTGGTTACGGATATCTTTTCTTACTGCAACGAGCATATTCCAAATTGGAACACAATTTCCATTTCTGGTTATCATATTCGGGAAGCTGGATCTACTGCAGCCCAGGAATTAGCATTCACTTTTGCCAATGGGATTGCCTATGTACAAGCGGCTCTGGCTGCCGGTCTCGATGTAAATAAGTTTGGAGCTCGCTTATCATTTTTCTGGAATGCTCATAACGATCTGTTTGAGGAGATCGCCAAGTTCAGAGCATCCCGTCGCATTTGGGCCAGCATCATGAAGAATCGCTTTGGAGCAACCAATCCTAAGGCAATGATGTGTCGTTTTCACACTCAAACTGGGGGATCCACGCTCACTGCTCAGCAGATAGATAATAATGTAGTTAGGGTCACACTTCAAGCTCTGGCGGCTGTTCTAGGCGGTACACAGTCACTTCATACGAATTCACGGGATGAAGCGTTAGCATTACCCACAGAGGTATCAGCCAGGCTGGCATTGAGAACCCAACAAATTATAGGTTTTGAGAGCGGTGTCACAAATTATGTTGATCCGATGGCTGGTTCAGAGGTGATCGAAGACCTTACAGATAAGTTAGAACGAGAGGTTTTTGAATATCTACAAAAAATTGACGATCTCGGTGGTGCGGTTAAGGCAATTGAACTTGGATATTTTCAGAATGAGATTGGGACAAGCGCCTATCAATACCAGAAGGATATTGAAAATCAGGAGCGAATCATAGTGGGTGTTAATCAGTTCGAAATAGATGAAGATATTCATCCTGAAATTCTAGCGCTGGGTAGTGAGGCATCCAAACGCCAGCTCGAACGTCTAAAAAAAGTGAAAGCTGAACGAGAGCAGACTGTGGTAAAACAAACGCTTGCTGATTTGCTGCAAGCGGCTCAGGGAAGCGAAGAAAACCTAATGCCCTTTATTCAAGCTGCGGTCCGTGCCTACGCTTCACTCGGGGAAATATCAAACACACTCCGTTTAGCTTTTGGTGAATATAACGCTCCCTAAAACACCAAGGGTTATCATAGGAACTTCCCCATGAAATCCCATCCAGCTCTGGATGAAATCATTTTCCTTAAGACGATTGATTCGACCAACGAGGAGGCACAACGACGCCGTAGCGAATTCTCGGGGCAGAATATCCTGTGGGTGAGTGATGAGCAAACTGCAGGGCAAGGACAACAGGGTCGTTCCTGGGAATCAGGGGTTGGTCTGGGACTCTGGATGTCTCTATTTCTAGGTCATCCCGAACACCTGGCACATAATCTTCAATTATTGTCACTCTATACGGGCATGATCCTGCATGGGACCATTTCAGGTTTAATTGATGCGAAACTTTGTTTGAAATGGCCAAATGATATCATGATCAAGAATCGTAAATGCGGAGGGATATTAAGCAAAATTCACTGGTTGGGAGAATCTCCTGTATCAGCTATTATTGGTGTGGGAATTAATTTAAAGCACGTTGCTTTGGATTTTCCGGACTCCATTCGTGATTCAGCCACCTCCCTCCAACAAGCGGGTTGGTTAAAACCGGATCGTGACCTGCTGCTTGATCATTTTATCAGAGATTTCTTTGATGGGCTCAGACGATTAGAGTCCCCTACGGACTTAGTCTCCGATTGGAATAGAAAGGCTTATATGTTAGATGAGGTCGTGGATTGGATAGCCTCAGGGCAGAGATTCAGGGGTCGATTTTTAGGAATCAATGAAGAAGGGGAAGCTCAAATACTTGTGAATGATGTTGTTCGCAAATTTCGAAATGGTGAAATTCGATTCTCCGGGCAGGTTTAGACCAGATTCAAACTCTTGACAACTTTTTTTACTAATAGGGTATCCTGCATGACATAAAAGTGCAGGTTTTCCACGCCGTTGTTGAGAAGATCTTCACATTGTTGAACCGCGTGTGCCATCCCAATCTCCTGCCTCTCTCTAGCGTTTTCTGCGTTTTCAAAGGTTTTGACCAGGTCGTCAGGGATATTTACTGCAAACGAGTGGGGTAATGAATTCAATTGAGATTTCCGAGTCAATAACTTTAAACCAGGAATGATAGGCACTTTGATACCCACTTTCTTACAACGATCTACAAAATCGTAATAATCCTGATTATTAAAAAACATTTGAGATACGATGTATTGCGCTCCAGCATCTACCTTCTGTTTCAGGTAGCGGATATCGGCTGCCATACTGGGAGAATCTGGATGTTTTTCTGGATAACCACCAACTCCTATACAGAAGTCGGATTCGTCAGCGTCGAGAATATCTTCTTGATATTTCCCCCGATTCATATTGCTGATCTGTTTGACCAGATCGAGGGCATACTCGTTTACCTCACGTCCAGTGGTCTGGTCTTTTTGGTATTGAAGTTGGTCGCCGCGGATTGCCAGAACATTGTCAATTCCCAGATAATTTAATTCAATGAGGGCATCTTCTGTTTCCTGGCGGTTAAAACCTTGGCACAGGAGGTGTGGAACAGCTTCGACCTTATAGCGATATTTCAGCGCAGCACAAAGCCCAATCGTTCCAGGTCGCTTTCGCTTGATATGACGTGTAAATGTCCCGTTCTCCTGTTCTACAAAATAGGAGTCGGCGGCATGACTGGTCACATCAATGAAGGGTGGTTTAAACTCAATAAGTTCATCGATGATTTCATAAACTTCGCGGGCACTGCGTCCCCTGGCAGGGGGAATGATTTCAAAACTTATGAACGGGTCTTTTGCGTTATTTATGATATCACTAATTTTCATTTGCTTATAATAGATTCTTTCTTGAGGAATTGTAATGTAATAATTTGTAAATATTCTGAGTATTTTTGGGGCTGAATAAAGTTATTAGCCTGTATATTTTTCCAATATTTCTTTTAGCTGAACAATTGTATATGGTTTAGACATGTAATCTGCAAATCCGGCTTCAACCAAGGTGTCCAGCTTATCTTTTGAAAAAGCCGTCACTGCTACCATAGGTATATCCTTAAAGCGTTCTTCCTTTTTCAATATCGTGCCTAATTCCAAACCACTGATTCCCGGTCCCAAGGCAATATCTAGCAGCATTATATCTACATACTTATCTTTCATTAATTCCAAGGCCTGCTCACCTGTCTCAGCAGCATGGACAGGATATTCTAGTTTTTTTAGCAACAATAATAAATACTGTCTGGAAGCGAAATCATCCTCTACAACCAATACGAATTTAGGGGGGACTGTATTCATATCAGACTCTCTCTGTTTCTTTATTTTCGCTTTCCCCTGAGATTGATTTTGGCAGTCTAATAAAAAAGATATTGCCCATAGGTTCGTTGGAGTAAACACCTACTGAGGCATTATGAACATCAGCTATCCGTTTTACTATTGCAAGGCCTAAGCCACTTCCACGGGATATTCCATTTACCAGTTGGACGGTGCGTTGGAAAATGGTTTCCTGGTCCTTCCCCTGAATTTTTTGGCCAAGATCACTCACCAAGCATTCGATCACATCACCGCCATCCTTGAGACTAAAATTCACCTTTTTACCTACAGGTGAATATTTGAGTGCATTGCTCAGGTAATTTCTGAAGACCTCTGCTATCACTGGGTTGGCAATGCAATTTAAATCTGATTCTATATTTATTTCCAGGGGTTTCCCAGAACCATCAAAAGCGGGCTTGAATTCCAGGGCAATATTTTCTGCAAGCTGGCTGAGATTGATCTGCTCCATGGAAATCATCTCGCCCAGAGTAATCCGAGCGAGAGATGTTGTGTTCTCTATTACCTTGAGAAGGGCATCAGAACTATCTTTGATCAGTTTAATTTCCTCACCGGCATCTTCCTCTGTTGCCAACATATCTGCAACACCAGATATGACTCCAGCGGGATTTTTCAAATCATGTGTAATAATATCGAGGAGTAAGGCTTTAATATTGTTAGAATCGCTAAGCTGAGCTGAAAGCTCCCGATGCATGATTTCTGATTTTCTAAGTTTTTCATCTTCTATGTTGATCTTGATGCTGGTAGCGATTTGGTCGGAGACAAAATTCAACATGTCCTTATCTCTCTCATCAAAAACAATATCTGCAGAGTAGGTTTGAACAGCCATAAGACCAATAGGCTTTCCTTCTACTTTGAGAGGCGAACCCAACCATTGTTCTGAAGGAGTCCCAAGCAGATCTATCTCGCCTTCTGAATTCAGGGCGTATATCTCTTCCTTTGTGTAAAGACATGAGACACCTTCCCTCAGCACATGTGCTGAAAGCCCTCGCTCATCTTTTACTGGTTCAGGTGGCGCTGAATCAAATTCATCGCTGTAATAGGGGTAACTGAATTCGTTGGTTTCAGGATTATAAAGAGCCACGTAAAAATTGCGAGTGTCCATGGTGGAGCTCAAGCTTCTTTGGATTGCTTCAAAGAGCTTTGGCAAATCTTTTATCCTATTTGATAATTCACCAATCTCATACATGACTTCCTTTGCCCGCAGTGTCTGCTTCACATCTGTCACATCTTTCAATAAAATGATGCCGCCCTGAATCTGATCCGTTCTAGATATCTGGGTTTCGATGATTGCATCTACTTCAACCTTTCTAGCCTGAATTTGGATAAACCCGCTATATTCGGAAACTTCTCCACTCAGAGCTTTATTTATGGCTGGTTTAAGTGGATCCATAAAATCAAGATCTGAAATGACGCGCCTGATTTTGGGTGGAAACTCAAATCCAAATAAAGAGGCTGCCTCAAGATTCCAATCGGTGAGTATTTTTTCCTGATTAAAACGAAATAGACAGGCAGGAGATCTGTCGAAAATGGTTCTAAATTTAATTTCAGAATCTTCAACAATTTTATAAGCCGCAGTTAACTCAGACCTAGATTTGATTCGGGATTGAGTAAAGGTCGCCGATAATAAGGCAATTATGAAAATGACTGCAAGCGAAAGAGCACGCATAAACTTAGCTGTTTTACCCTCTGAAGAACCTGGTACAATTTGCAATTCCCATGATCGACCCAAAACGGTAAAATTATGACGGCCGATAGCCAATGGCTGGTCGAAATTTTTAGCTTCGCCACGGAGAAAGACCCGCTGACCTGATATAATTACTTCATAGTTGACATCGTGGACAGTATTTCCAAAACATTTTGATATTAGCTCTTCGAGACGGAAGACTCCATTTATAAAGCCGCTTACTTGATCGTCGACAGCGATGGGCAAATAAATAGTAAAGCCAAGCCCCCCCTGGATCAATTGGATGGGAGGGGTTGCAGTATCTATGTGGAATAACATTGTTCTTCTGAATGTTTCAGCGGCCCCCTTCGCTGCCTTCTCAATAAGATCAACACCCACAACGGGAAGATTACTACTAATGGGAGTAACCCACTGAACTATTCCATTTTCATCTATCCAATTGATTGCCTGGAAACCTGGTAATTCATGTTGGATTAGCAATGCCCTTGATATGAACTCTGCCTCATCCAAAAAGGGTTCATTCTCCATCCTCTCTCTTAAATATTTCAAACGGGTCAGGCGAGTGTTGACGAATTCATGAAGTCTTATCCCTACCTGTTCAGCTGTAATTTGAGTTTTGATGTCGAGTTTTTGGCTATCCTGGTCTGATACATAGTGTAAACCGATATATCCTAAAACTAATATAGAAATAAAAATGGCGCTGGGGATCAGTAGTTGTTTTAACGGCTTCATAATTATGCTAAAAGTGAGATTCCTTTGCTTCCGAACTTAAGCCGAACAATAATCATTATTAAGCATTACAGAAAGAAAAATCGAAGATAAAATTCAAATAACACGGAGTACTTATTATTATAATTAATATTATCGTACATATACATGATCATACACGAATATGTTAATATGGTTTGTGTTTCCTATCTAATAGTAAGGGGGAATATTCACAAATTGCCAGATTGAAATTCAGAATCAATGCAAAAAGATCGTAGTTAAGCTTGTGCAAGCCAGATTCACAATGGATCAGGCCAATGGTCTTGCCTAATTAAATTGATCTGAAAATTGCAGCGATGTATAATCTATACAGCGTCTAAACTGACGCTATACCATATTATTTCTATCAAATATTCAGAAGTTTGTTCACTTTGATCAGAAAGATGTTATTTGCATTGAGATCAAATAGGGATCGCAGATCACCCCCAATGTCAATATCCCCACTCCAGAATGATTCATCTGCGGCTGCTCCTCTGGACCAAACCAGATACATAACAGAACCGGTGGAGTATTCCCAACGCAGGACCATATTTGAGGTAAGTTCTTTATGGTTAAAATCAGAGTACACATATGAATCAGGCTCATAATCAATAATACCATCCTGATCGATATCAATTCCACCCAGGGATCCATCTTCCTCAAAGCTCAAATTTTGATTTGGCCACGATCTGAATCGCTCATCAAAATCCTTTGAAGTATTATCATCAACTTCAACAAAATCGTGAAAATCCCCACCTGTTAGAAATACCTGTGTATAATACTGTAGCGAAAGGGCAGTACTCAGGGTGACATCAGCCCGAAAAGTGATAGAGGTTTGGGCAAGTTTTAAGCCAGAGAAAATGTAGTGGGGATCATTTGTGGTATCGACCATTGCTGTGATCCAGGCCCAGGTGTCATCCAGGTAATTAAAATCTGGTCCAATGGCCAGTGAGATATTTTCCCTGGGTCGCCAATTGACGGAGGGTGACATATTGAAGCTCTTGACTTCGTCATCATTATAAAAATAACTCGCATTGCCGGAGACACTTAATTCTCGACGTCCATCTGTTCCAAGAAATACCCAAGCATTCAGATTATTAGGACCCTGAATTGAAGGCCCACCATGTAGATGATAGGGCACAATACCACCAATATTAAAATTGAGACCGCTACTAAATTGCCAATTGTTGGCCAGGGTTCCATTGCCGTTCACATTTCCACCAAAACTTTTCATCTCGCCACCAAAAGTCCAGTTAACCCACTGGTTAAAATTTATCTGATAATTCAGAAATATTTCACTTGCTTCCCATTCGCGATAGCTGAGCCAGAAGAATTCATTGATGTTATCCACAGCGCGCATAAATCCTAAATCGTTGACTTCCAGACTTGGACTGGTTGCCAGTATACCCCCATAGGCACTATAGTGATCCCAATTTCGTCCCAGAATTATTTTTCCACCATATCCTGATAGGGAAGTTGCCAGTGAATCCACAGTTAAATGGGGGGCGTCGGGTCGTTGGAAGTATCTGGACGGATGGAGTTGTGTATTCAGAATGGCATCCTCACTGCCGATGACATGACTGAAAGCCAGTGATGAGGTGAAATCATACTCACGATTTCCAAATCTGTGACCGAAATCCAAACCTCCCGTAAATGCTTTTTCTCTTAGCCAATCCATATCAGTTTCATCAAGAGATCTCAGCGTTGCAGTAAAGATTCCGCCCAGGGTGGTTAAACCCTCTCGATAATCCTTCTGAACACGAGTCAGTAAATATTTTGTAGCTGGTTCTACCACATTCTGACTTTGAGTTCCATCAGAATATGTAACCGTAGCTTTCTCTTCAGCAGTCGCGGCTGACATAACTCCGATGGAGAGTCCATTGTCTAATTTACCAGTAAGTTTTCCGGCTGCCAGTATCCGGGTATTTTCGGGTGTCTCGATAGAGTAATCCTCAGCATCTCCTGTTTCGGCATAACCCTGAGGTGCACGACCAATTCGTCTTGAGTAAAACAGTGTATTTGAGGAATTATCACCATCTCCAAACCCCAAAGAAAAATTTAGTATGTTTCCCCCTTCCATAAAGAAAGGTCTTTTTTCTCTAAAGTAACTCTCGAATTCAGTCAGGTTAAATTCTGCAGGATCTGCTTCGACCTGTCCAAAATCAGGGTTTACGGTTCCGCTAAATGTCAATCCCAGTGCAAAACTTTTTCTAATATCGGCTCCAATGTTTGTCGAATTTTCATGGTCGTCAAAATCAGTTAAATTCTGATCATCCATACCCCGTTGGGCCATAATATAGGGTGAAATATACAAGGGGTTTTTGGCTTGAATTCCCTTTAATCCAGTTAGCTCCCCATAATTGGAAACAAAGCCAGTTTCAGCACGAGACCAATGGCTCCAGATTGCCAGTTCATTATCATGTCTTGGTAGTTCGCGATAGACATTTAAGCCCCACGTCAACTCATCAGCGTTATTAAATCGGAGTTCCCGGAAGGGGATGGCAAATTCGGCTGTCCAACCTTCACTATCTTTGCTTACAGCGCCTTCCCATACAGCATCCCAGTCAAAATCCATGCTGTCATCATCAAATCGTCTCAAATCCTGCTTTACACCAGCAGCGTTCAGTCCGAATTCAAATGCGGTCCGATGGTCGTTATAACTGTCTAGGGAAACATATACCCAATCCGATGGAGAAGATTCATCACGACGTGTCAGGATACCGGTTATCTGATCAGGTTGATCATCGTAGGCTCTTACCCCGATATAAAGGAAGTCGGTGTCATAGCAAATGGCGAATTCTGTTTGTTGACTTGGAGCAGCCCCATCATCCGGATTTCTCTGCAAGAATTGACTTTGGCGAGGAATCTCTATCCAAATCTTATCATCAAGTCGACCATCGATATCTATATTTGTATTCGTTAATCGTACGGCGGAGACGCTTCGATCTGGCTGACTCGGTTTTATTTGTTTGGAGCCCAGGGTTATGAGGGGGAGAAATATCCATATTATTACAATCAAGTTCCATTTGATTTTCACTGAGTTCCCTTTCTCTAGACCCGGCACCATTCAGTTACTGCTCACGAATCTCGGCATTAATTATTTCACCTTTGACCTTGCCGCCATTGGTAAGATATACAATTACGTTTGTATCAGCTTCTTTAACTCTGATGCTGCCTTTTACGACCGAATTCATATCAACGATCACCTTCAATTTGCCCAGATCCTGAGTAAAGAATTTTGATTTCCTGTCGATTATGATATCGCCTTCAATGATAGAGCCGTTAAATAGAGCAATATCACCAGAAACCGTTTTGAGATCTCCTCGGAGGATTGAATCATCTAATTCGATGTCACCACTCACTGTAGTTAGATTATTACTAATTTTACAGCCTGAGTTGCAGATCACATCACCGCTTACCGTTTCAATGGATCCCCGAACATCGCTGCGGGCGTAGAGCCGGATATCGCCACTAACACTTTCAAGATTTCCAGTCTCAGCACCTTTCCCAACGGAAATATCACCACTGACAACGTTCACCTGTTTTACTTCGGATTTAGCTCCAATTTCTACATCCCCACTAACTGTAGAAACAGAGGCTTTTAATTTCGCTCCTCCTCCAATAACCACATCTCCACTTACAGAAGTGACATTCTTCCTGCTTTCATCACCTTTGGTAATGTGGATATCTTGGCTGACAGACGTTTGGCCGAGGAGACCAATGGATAGACCCAAAAAAATGCTATAGAATAAAATGCTGGCAATAGGTTTCATATTATGCTTCATGATTTACTCTCCTGTGATTCATTTGAACGCCATCTTCGATAGTCGGTCCCATGAATCGATAAAAGGTTATGTTAGATTTCATTTTGTACATTCATTCCTTTAAACCAATCTCGTGCCATGTGAACAACATTTTGGCTATCCTATTATTATTTTTCCATTTATGGAATATATGCACTCAAGTAGATGGCTTCTAAAAGGAACTTCTATATCATAATTATATGCTACTATCTAAAAATGATATAATCTGAGATCATGCGAGACGGTTTTTGTTCGGTTTTTGAGTATAAAAGGTCGGTAATTGCAGTTTGAAATAGATGGCATCTGTCTGCCCAGGAGCTAAGACTGCTTAATGCCTGTACCTGACTCAAGGTTATTCTTTAGCGTTGTATTCAATATTCGGTACTCAGAGGATCTTACAAAAACAAAAAAGCAAACGATCACTCGTTTGCTTTGTACCGCGGAGAGGGGTCGAACCTCC
>JABMPR010000182.1 GCA_013202895.1 bacterium
CAGCAAGTCCTCCATTTCTCTTGCCATTGTTCAGACCAATCTGGATCCACATCAAAAATGGATTCGTGCCCAGAAAACCAAGCATGTACAATCTATAATGGATCAGTCGCAGAAAGCGCTTTCTGATAGTACTGCCATCATTTTCTGGCCGGAGAGTGCAGTTCCTGCCCATTTGAAATACTATCCACAGTTTGACCGGAAAATCAGAGCTTTTGTTGAATCAAATGGTGTATCTATTCTTACGGGTGCCCTTCATCATGAGGAAGAAGCAGGAGAGTATAAGTTTTATAATTCTGCTTTCTTTTATTCGCCGGGACTGCCGGTAGCAATTTATAGCAAACAGGGCCTTGTTCCCTTTGCTGAACGACTTCCACTGGTTGAAAAGTTCGAATTTCTTAAGAATTTAAATTTTGGCCAGGCTAATTTTGAACCAGGCCAGGAATCGCTTGTCTATCCCATGGGAAGCCGGGAGAATGTCACGGATCTGGGGACCACGATCTGCTATGAATCTGTGAATCCATTCCTTTTTCGTAAATTTATGACCAATGGTGCTGATCTCATGTCCATTATAACCAATGATGCCTGGTTGGGTTACTCACCAGGTCCCTATCAGCATCTAGCCGCCGGTCGCTTGCGGGCGATTGAACATCGTGTCAGTATTGCCAGAGCTGCTCAGACCGGGATTAGCGCCATGATTCTGCCCAGTGGCCGCATTGCAAAATCCATCCCTTTAGGTGAGAAAGGTGAAATTGTATATGCTGCACCCCTGGGATTGGATCGCACATTTTATACGGAGCATGGAAATATTTTTGCCCTTATCACCCTGATCGTATCTGCTATGGGTCTTATGCTGATCATGTTTAGCAAGCCAAGAAAGACCTGAGTTTTATTGTGAATTATCACTCCGTTATTACATCAACTTTCCCAAAAAAGATTTTCAATATATTTAAGGAATTGCACAATTGATCCTGAAGTGCCTTCTAATGGTGTGTCTTACTGTTTTGCTGCAGGCACAGCCCAGCCACAGGGATCTTACAGCCGAACTCCTGAAAGATTTACGGCAGGCTGTTTCTGACACAATTCAAATCGACGAGCATCTTATAACCCTCAAGTTTACAGGTAATACTTTTGCTGATTCCTATCTCAACGAGATTGAAACGTCTCTAAGGGAAGCTGGCAAAGATCATATAGCCTTAAGCATTCAGGATGTGAAGGTCCAGTTGATTGAGTATGCCATGCAGCTAAACCATATTTCAAAAGATTCTTTGAGGAACACAGCATATAATCGACAGTTAGATATGAAAGTGCTTTTTGGAGAAGGTCCTGACGAATATGAATGGAAAAGTAGAATCTCTGATAATCTCTCAATGGCACAATTGGGAAAACTTCTTGATGAACAATTTCCTGGAACCATAACAGGTGATTTTCTGGACCGGACACCCTCGGTATTGACAATTCTTTTAACGACCCTGGGAGTATTTACCATCTTAGCTGCTTTATTTTTTATAAGGACCTAACTTTTGCTGAAAAAACCTATAAATATTATTCTCATTGTTTTAATAGTATCAATCCCGGCTATAGGCGAACAATCTGAGAAACAATTACCACGGGCGACCATCTTAAAAAGCGCTTTAATACCGGGTTGGGGTGAACATGACTACCAATCTCATTCTCGTGGCTACCTCTTCAACGGAATTGAAACAACCCTGTGGATCTTTGCTGGTCTTGCCTACACTTCCGCAGTTCAGCACGAAAATGACCTTTTTTATGCAGCCTCGGAATATGGACAAATCACTAATCCCCACTTGAAATCAGATGTGTTTCTGGACCGAGTTTCTAAATATGATAATATGGATGAGTATAATGAACAGATGCTACGCAACCGTCAGTGGGATCGTGTTTATTCGGCCGAAGACGGCGAATACTGGGAATGGGAGTCATTTGATAAACGGGTGGATTTCTTCAATATTAAGACCAAGCGCTGGCAATGGAGACAACGTCTGACCTATACTTTCGGTGCCATCGCATTGAATCATCTTGTCAGCTCTATGGATGCTTTGTACCTAAAACGCAATCAGACCTCTATGCAGCTCATACCTGAGTTCGGTAATGGCAGCTCAGGGATGCGTTTAAGTATTTCTTTTTAGCCGGGGAAAGCTTGTCTACACGACTTCCAACAGGTCTGTCCGTAACCAGAACAATTGATCCCTGGCTGTTGTGGATTCTATTTTTTTCCGCCATCCTCGTTTTTGTCTCGCTCTGGATCATTACTATACCGGAGTATCATTTTGTAATCAGCTTGTTCACCATTGTCACACTATGGATTTGGTCGCCTTCACCCCATAAAACTTTAATGTCAATTTTGATACTGGTTGCCTTTTTGGCTCTACTCCAAATTTTGTTTTCTCCTTTCATGCGGAACATGTTTTTCGCATCATCCAAGAATGGATTTCGCTGGGCGGATTGGCAGTACCTTTTATTCGCAGTTGAAAGATTTGCATGGCCCCTGGCCATTGTATCCACCTTCAAAAATAGGCTCAGCAGTCCAAAAATTATCGCACAGCTCACTTTTCTTCTGCTTCCCTTCAAATGGCTGGGGCTTAAGATCGAGAAACTGCAAGTGTTATTGCTTCTGACATTGAGATTTATGCCATCACTTTTTCAAGAATGGGATCGATTCACCCATCTTCAAACATACTTTTTAGCAAGACTTCCACAAAAAACCCTAATTCAGAAGCTGAAATTCTGGCAGGGGGTTTTAAAAGCCATGGTTGCCCACACTATTCACCGAGCTGTGAGCCTGGGTGACCTGCTGGCATTGCGAGGACTTCCTGACAGACAATTGCATCGGACCAGCAAGAACGTACTATTGCCAGGACTGATCTGGTTCTTAGTGGGCTTGCTATTCTTCGTGTTAAATACAATGGTATTCATCTTTTGGCTGGGATTAAGCGCCTGGCTGGTACTGGTAGCTCTGGTTGTTGATTGGGAAAGAACCACATGAGGGTAGCTTTGCTTATTCAGTACGATGGGAGCAATTATCACGGTTGGCAGATTCAGACCGATCCCCAGACCGTTCAGGGCATAATCGAGGGAGCCCTAAAAATCGTTTTTCAACAAACCATCGGGATAATCGGATCAGGACGCACAGACAGTGGAGTACATGCTTTGGGCCAGGTCGCCCACTTTGATATTTTGGGAACATCCATACCGTCTGCTAATATCTGGATGGCACTGAACCAACATTTGCCTGAGGATATCAGAATTATCGCTTCACAAAAGGTGGCCGATGATTTTCATAGCCGCTTTAGCGCGAATCAACGAGAATACCGATATCGGATATCCACATCACAAAATGTGTTGAACCGGAATTCGCGCTGGCACATGCGTTTTCCTATTGAACCTGAAAAACTGAGGGCGAGCTCAAAAGTTATTCTGGGATCTCATGATTTTTCCAGTTTCTGTTATGCTGGGACCGAAACAGAAAATATGGTATGTGAAATTAAAAAAGCTAACTGGATCCAAGAGAACCAGGGATCGCTAAGCTTTTACATAAGTGGCGACCGATTTCTACATCACATGGTTCGGATGCTGGTAGGTAGTATGATTGAGGTAGCTCGTAGCAAGTGGGAGTTAGAAAAATTTAACAATCTGTTGAATCATCCCCATCGGCAGGCGCAAGTGGTTACCGCTCCTCCCAGGGGCTTGACATTGATAAAAGTCAGTTATCCAGATCATCTTCAGCCGGATTGGATAATGGAACAGCAGAATCTTGCGTCACCCACACGCACAGGTTAATATTCGAACCAGTAATTGAATCAATGAAATAGTATGAAAAAAATAACAACACTCATCTTCGCCATGGCCTTATTCCTGGGGATGCTGACACTCTCGTTGAGGGAGATCAGGAATTGGCGCTTATCTGAGACAAGTGAGACTGATAGTTTGCCCCCGTACAAGATGATAGTGCCATCAGATCTAGCGCTACAGACTGAAATTCCACAAATAACCACGCTTGGAGCGGTTAGAGAGACTGCAATCACTCGCGGAATTTCTGGCGTATCACCATCCGTTGTAGGAATCACCGTCACCCAGATTCGTTACTCCCAATCACCGGCTATGTCAGATCCATTCTGGCGTTTCATGATGCCGGGTACACCGCGCTGGTTTCAGGAAAAGGTGTCATCGATTGGATCGGGATTTATCTATGATCCTGAGGGCTATATAATTACCAATGCCCACGTGGTTGAGAATGCTGTTGATATCACGGTGACCCTCGCTGATGGATCGCAACATGAAGCGAACCTCATTGGAATTGATGAGAAAACTGACCTGGCGTTGATCAAGATAAAAGACCCTGGCAATTACCCCGCTGCGCAACTGGGCAATTCAGATCAGATTATAATGGGAGAATGGGTTATCGCAGTCGGAAATCCCTTTGGTCTTTTTAGCAAAAGTCGTATGCCTATCGCTACTGCCGGGATTATTAGCAGTCTCCATATGGATTTTGGATTTCAACAATCAGGACGGGTATATCAAGATATGATTCAGACGGATGCCTCCATTAATTCGGGAAACAGTGGAGGACCATTGGTCAACTCTGAGGGGGAGGTCGTAGGCATAAATACTTTTATTTTCTCAGGTGGCAATAATAGCGGTTCAATCGGAATCGGATTTGCCCAACCTATAAATCAAGCGATGGTTATTGTGGATGAGTTGCGCAATATAGGCTTTATCGATCGCAACTATTCGACTGGCATCAGTTACAGAAACAATAATGCTCGGACGTCTCAATTGCTCAACTTGACTACTACCGTTGGGGTGCTTGTGGTAGGCGTTAAGGATGGTTCACCAGCTCAGAGAGCAAATATTGAAGTGGGAGATCTGATTGTTGGTCTTGATGGGCAGGGAATTGAAACCGATGATGATATATTTACCTATTTTATATCCCAGAATTTGCGAAGCGGTGATCAAGTTGTACTTAATATCTATCGTCAGGACATTCGAAAAGATATGCCTATTATTTTAGGCGAGACCACCTCGCAGGAACTCAATTGATAAAGGTATTCCCATCAAGCATATTTTGTCCGTCAAACGAGTCTCACAGAAAATAGAACAGATCTATCATAAATAAATGCGTGTTTTATTCAGGCTAGCTATCGCTTATCTTTGCGCGGTTTTATCCGGCTTTGCTAAATAGGGTTATGAACCCTTATTTTGGATGCATAATTTGTGGAAAAGTGAAGACGACACCGCTAGATCGTTAATAGCCGAACCAGACGGAAACTTCATTGGAATTAATTTTGATATTGAAGAATCCGAAGAAAGGAACCTTTCAATTAATTATGGCTCGTGAAGGATATTCAAATATAGCAATAATATTGGGATTAACGATCCTCCTGACCACCATTTCGTTCTTTTCAGGTGGCCAAATGTATTGGAAGATTCCATCAATGATTAGTGGATTATTTCTATTATTCACACTTTACTTTTTTCGAGATCCAGAACGTGAGATCGTGGCAAATCCAACCCATATTTTGAGCCCGGGAGATGGTGTGATTGTCGAGATCAAAGACGTCGAAGATGATTATGTGGGTGCAGCCAGAAAGATTACCATGTTTCTGTCGCCACTCAACGTTCACATAAACAGAGTTCCCATCAGTGGGAGAGTATCCTTTGTGAATTACAGGTATGGCGCTTTCAAAGCAGCTTACGCTGAAGACGCTTCAGAAGTGAATGAGCAGAGTATGGTTGGGCTTGAAAATGATCTGATTAAGGTAAAATTCGCCCAGATCGCTGGGATGGCAGCTCGCAGAATTATCAATTATCTGCGGGAAGATGATGAAGTGAATCAGGGCGATCGATATGGTCTTATAAAATTTGGCAGTCGTATGGATATTATTATTCCTCGGGCTGCAAAGGTGCTCGTCGAATTGAAAGAACCGGTACGGGGTGGATTGACTGTACTGGCAAAGATGGATTAATCATGTCTGAAAAATCATTACATAAACGTCGTCCTTTAAGAGAGAATCCCAGCCGTAGATTTATTCCAAATTCGTTTACAATATTCAATATGTTTCTAGGATTTATGTCCATCATATCCTCAATCAATGGAGACTATTTCTGGGCTGCCTGGTTTATCATTTTTGGCGGTATATTCGATGGTTTTGATGGAAAAATAGCCAGGGCGCTTGACAGTACGTCAGATTTTGGCATCCAATTCGATTCTTTGGCAGATATTATTACTTTTTGCCTGGCACCTTCTGTATTCGTATATATGGTCTGGGCTGAACCCCTGGGACAGTTGGTAGGTGGATTCTATGCATTTATGCCGCTGATGTTAGGTTCTATCCGTCTCGCTAAATTCAATCTGGAATCAGTCAGTGCTCAGAAGGAGCAGTTTTCGGGGATTCCAACACCAATGATGGCATTAACTGTGGTTGGATTATGGCTGTTCTTGAGCCAGATTCATAAATATCCCTTGTTACAATGGGCTCCAAAAGATTTAGGTGGTGATGCGCGTATCGTATTGCCATTTATCATGATTGTCTCCAGCCTGATGCTGTCGAAGATTCCTTTTGCAAAATCACCTAAGATGAGCTTGAAAGGAACAGCAAAAGAGAAATGGAGTTTTATTTCCGCGATGCTGATGATGATAATGGTTTTTGCCAGCAAGGGGTTTCTACTATTTCCGCTGGCAACGCTGATGATATTTGCCAGTTTGATCAAATGGACCAGGACTCACAAAGATATTGAAGAAAGTCTGGAGATTGATTGATGGACCCCAGACACCGAAGCGTTAAAATAATTGTACTCATGATTTTTAGTGGTGCTATTATTGGTTCAGTACTGGGTGATGTCGCTGCAGCTCTTTTACCAGAAAGCGTGGTCAGGGACTTTTTTCTACTCTCCCTTGACACATCTAACTATGGTTTGGCGACACCATTTGTTCTCGATATGCACATATTCTCCCTGACCTTTGGATTCACTTTGAGGGTAAATTTTATGGGTGTGGTAGGTATGGGTGTGGCTTACTACTTATTGCGCTATTACAGAATTTGAATTTATGAAAAGAATTATTAAAAAAATATCTATAAGGAGAAATCCATGAGTTTACCAGGTGGTTGGGAATGGCTAATTATCATATTGTTTTTATTAATCTTTTTTGGTGCAAAACGCTTACCGGAGATGGCAAAGGGACTAGGGAAAGGTATCCGTGAGTTCAAGGGCGCCTTGAGTGGCATCACAGATGAAATCGAGAAGGCAGGTAAAACTCCTAAAGAACCCGAAGCTGACACAGAGTCAGAAGATTCGAAGCAGGACTAATATTCAATCCTAACAAGTGTTACGCTGGGTCCTGTTTTTCCGATTATTAAGACCCCCAAATTTATATTAAAGAAATGACCCAATTAAGACGGGTCCAGTGAAGTATGGATTAGATACGACAATCCAGGAAGAAGATTATGCAAAAAATCGAGCCTCAGGTTTGAAACATTAAATCTCTCTATGACTATAAGAGATGCTTGGAAAATGAGCAGCTTACCGGCTCTTCGAACAAAGATGTGAGGTAGTGTGATTATTGCATTCGAAAATAGTGGATTAGTCTGGTTATTGATCCTGATTCCGGCTCTTATCGCAGTTTACGTTTTCTGGAGTAGGCAGCGCTTCGGCAGCTTGAGATTCTCATCCCTTCAACTATTTAATGGAATCTCACATAGCACAGGTTTGTGGCGTCGCTATATTCTTTTTGGCTTAAGATTGCTGGCTCTGAGTGCCATCATTCTGGCATTGATGCAACCTAGAGAGCGGAGTGCATTACAGGAGATCAATGCCGAGGGTATCGATATTATGTTAGCCATAGATATATCAGGCTCCATGCGGGCTATGGATTTTAAACCCAATAGACTTGAGGCAGTTAAAAAGGTGGCCCAGACTTTTGTAAGCCAACGGGAATTTGACCGAATCGGTCTAAATGTCTTTGCCCGTGAGAGTTTTCTCCAGTGTCCTCTGACAACCGATTTAGGAAGACTGAGTGACTTTATCGCCAGTATTGAGATTGTTGACGAGAAATTTGATGGAACTGCCATTGGGATGGCTTTAGCAGGAGCTGTAAATCGATTGCGTGATTCCGACGCCGAGAGCAAGGTCATTATACTGCTTTCAGATGGCCGGAACAATGCCGGAGAATTGGATCCCATTACAACCTCCGAATTAGCTCATGATTTTGGGATTCGAATATATACGATTGGTGCGGGAACGCATGGAACAGCAGCTATGCCGGTCAATACGGTCCTGGGCGTCAGACAGGTGCAAGTTCAGGTCGATGTGGATGAAGAAACCCTGAAACGAATTGCCGAAATCGGTGGTGGAAAATTTTTTAGAGCGACCGATGAAAAAAGTCTGGCTGCCATCTACGAGGAAATCTCAAAAATGGAGACCACAGAATACAGTGTGAAGGAATATGTACAGCATGCTGAACTGTTCTATTACCCACTGCTCATGGCTCTTGCTTTCCTGGTTTTTGAATACATCCTGGAACTCAGTATCTTCAGGAAATTCCCCTGATGATTCGTTTTGAAAGCTATCCTGAGTTGCTCCAATGGATCCTGTGGCTCCTAATTCCGGGCTTGCTTATTATCGGACTATGGGCTCGAAGTGTGAAGCGCAGAGTGATTAAACTGGCTGGGGATCCAGACTTGATCGAACAATTATCGCATAGTGTGAGCAAACCAAAACGCCGATTAAAGGAAACGCTTAGAATTCTGGCAATTGTGTTAATTTTATTTGCTGTATGGGGTCCAAAATTTTCAGATGAATTGACTGAAGTACATCGAGAAGGGGTGGATATTGTTATTCTTCTTGACATATCCAATTCTATGCGAGCTCAGGATATTAAACCTGATCGTCTGGAGAAGGCTCGCTTTGAATTGAGGAAGTTAATAAGAGAACTCCGAGGGGACCGTATCGGTCTGGTTGTTTTTGCAGGACGAGCCCATCTTCAAACCCCATTAACCCTTGATTATTCAGCATTTGAGATGTTTTTGAATATTTCCGATGAATCATTAATCGGGGTACAGGGAACCTCTTTTAAAAATGCACTTGATGTCGGGCTAAGTGCCTTTGATCAGGAAGATAAACAACATCGGGCCATGATAGTAATTTCTGATGGTGAGGATCATGAGGGAGAACTGGAAGCAGTTCTGCAAAGAGCAAAAGAGGAAAATGTAATCATTCACACAGCTGGAATAGGATCCTTTTCTGGAACACCAATCCCCATAGTTGATGATCGCGGAAAATTGAAGGGCTATAGAAAAACAGCAACTGGAGAAATCGTAACCACGAGACTTTATATCGAGACCTTGCAAATGATCAGTGCGGAGACCGGTGGTCGATTTGTTCACCTCAATACTGCCGCCGCCAGTCTTGATGATATTTATAATGATATTCTGGGTATGGAGCAAAAAGAATTTAGCAGGCATGAATTCACTAATTTTAAGGAACAGTACCATTGGTTTACATGGCTGGCTTTGGTTTTTTTAATCCTGGATTTACTGATAACTGATCTGCATGGGACAGAGCGTGATTGGCAGGGTGATTATATCCATGATTAGATCAACAGATCATACGCAAATCTTAAAGAGCATGTTTAAAATGCTGACACACAGCTTAAGTCTGGGCTGTGTATTATTCATATCTATGAGTGTTGTGATGGGGCAATCGACCCCTAGCCAAGCGTTTGAAAACCAGGAATATGAGTCAGCCGTTGAGTCCTGGGATCAAATGCTCAAGGAGAATCCAGATTTAAAGGACATTCATTACAATCAGGGGAACGCCAGATTTCGATTGGGGGAATTGGATGAAGCCATCAGCTCATACGAACAGGCATTGAGTGTAAAAGATCGTAATGATCTGGCAGATGTATATTACAACATGGGAAACGCCTGGCTTTATAAGCAGGAGCTGGATAAAGCTCGTGAGTTCTACAAGCACGCACTGAGATTACGCCCCGGGGATGAGGATGCTAAAGCAAACCTTGAATTGATGAATCTCATGCCGCCTCCACCACCTCAGGAGCAAAATTCTGAGCAAAATGAGGACGATCAGGAACAACAGGATAGTGAAGATCAACAGCAGCAGAATTCCCAATCCCAGGACCAGCAGGATGAGGAACAAGAGCAAGAACAACAGCCCGAAAATGAAGAACAGCAAAATCCTGATGAGGATCAACAGGATAAGCAGGAAGCTGAACAGCGCAACCCTTCTGAGAGCGAGGAAGAACCGACCCAGGAAGAGAGGCTGAACGCTGAACAATTATTGGACGCTCTCAAAGATAGAGAGACTGAGAACATGCGTGAACAAATCCGCTTAAAAACTTCAGGTCAGGATAATGAGAAAGACTGGTAACATGCCGGCTCGGTTAATATTACGTGCTTTGTTACTTGCTGTTTTTGTGGGAGCGAGCTTTGCCCAAGCAACAATTTCGGTGAGCCTTGATGCAAAAAAGGTCCTGATTCAAGAATCGTTTACCTGGAAAATAGAGGTTGAAGGTAGCGATGAGATGCCAGTTGTTCGCCTTCCCAATATTGAGAAGGTGGCCTTGCTTTCTGGTCCAATGCAATCATCCAATTACTCTTACGTAAACGGGAAGATGAGCAGTAAAAAAACGGTCAGCTACACTTTTGTCGCTTTAGAACAGGGAAATGTAACTATCCCATCTGTGGAAGTATTTATTGGTAACAAGAGCTACCATACCAAAGCATTGAAGCTTGAAATTGTAAGCAGTCGAACAGGTTCATCAAGGTCAGGCTCTCAGGGTCAAATTGTCTTTCTACGAGCGATTCCTTCAAAAACTAGTGTTTATGTAGGCGAACCTTTAAGTGTTCAATACAAACTGTTCACAAAAGTTGGCGTCTATAACTATCAGGTGGATAAACTTCCAAATGCAGTAGGCTTTTGGGCTGAAGAAGTTCCTCAAAAAGTACAACCACGCTTGGTTTCCGAAATTATTGATGGTGTTCGATAC